>NZ_JBPGXM010000011.1:0-55003 GCF_056755495.1 Leifsonia sp. KNZ12-8B | reverse complement strand
CAAGGATCGGACGCACCCACCATCAACCCTTCCAGGCATCACAGTGAGGCAACTTCCCTACCTTACCACTCCCCGCCAGAATGTCAACTCGACAGCTACCTGCCGAACCGACCTGATCGGTGAGTGGGGGTGTTAATCCTAAGCGCTGCAGCGAGCTGTTTCAAGCTCGAAAACTGCGGCTAAGCTCAGGATCTGGTCCCGCTTGAGGCCGGGGAGCTCTTCGGCTCTCCCGCACCTTTGGGGTGACAAGTAAGTACTTTACGCAGGGCGGATACGGCTCGCAAATCCGTCTTGTCGTCCGGGCGTGTCGCGCTTGACTTCGGTGTTTCAGGACCGCAGCGCCTGCTCCACGTCGGCCAGAAGATCGGCCACATCCTCGATGCCGACCGACAGCCGCACGATGTTGTCGGGCACCTCGAGCGCGGTCCCGCGTACGGAGGCGTGCGTCATCTCGGACGGGTAGCCGATCAGCGACTCCACGCCGCCGAGCGACTCGGCGAGCTGGAAGACGCGCGTCGACTCCGCGAAGCGGCGGGCCGCGGGCGCTCCCCCGCTCAGGGCGACGGAGAGCATCCCGCCGAAGCCGCTCATCTGCGCCGCCGCGAGGTCGTGGCCGGGGTGCGTCGGCAGCCCCGGGTAGTACACGGCGTCGACGCCGGCGTGGCCGACCAGGGCCTCCGCGATCGCCTGCGCGTTCTCGCTGTGGCGCTTCATCCGCACGTCGAGCGTCTTGATGCCGCGGACCGTCAGCCACGCGTCGAGCGGGGCGGAGACCGCACCCGCCGCGAACTGGATGAACTGCGCCTTCTCGGCCAGCTCCTCCCCCGCGAAGACCAGGGCGCCGCCGATCACGTCGGAGTGGCCGCCGAGGTACTTGGTCGTGGAGTGCACCACCACGTCGGCGCCGAACGACAGCGGCTGCTGCAGCGCCGGCGAGGCGAACGTGTTGTCGACGACGACCACCGCGCCGGCCTCATGCCCGAGCGCCACCAGCGCGGCCAGGTCGCTCACCTTCATCAGCGGGTTGCTCGGCGTCTCGATCCACAGCATGCGCGTGCGCTCCGTGGCGAGGGCCGTGCGCACGGCGTGGAGGTCGGCGAGGTCGACCGTCGTGTTCCGGATGCCCCACGCACCGTGGATGCGCTCGATCAGCCGATGGGTTCCGCCGTAGACGTCGTTGCCGAGCACGATGTGATCGCCCGGGGTGAGCGCCGCACGGATGAGCGCGTCCTCGGCGGCCAGGCCGGAGGCGAACGACAGCGCCCGCACGCCGCCTTCGAGCGAGGCCAGCAGGGTCTCGAGCGAGGTGCGGGTCGGGTTGCCGGAGCGGCCGTACTCGTACCCGCCGCGGAGGCCGCCGATCCCGTCCTGCACGAACGTCGAGGTCTGGTAGATGGGCGGGATGATCGCGCCGGTCGTCGGGTCGAACTCCTGCCCGACGTGGATGGCGCGGGTCGCGAAGCCGTCGGCGTGCTGGGCGTCAGTCATGGCTGTCCTTGTGTCTCGAGAGCGGAAGGGAGGAGCGCGCGGCTACTCGCTGAGGAAGTTGAGGAGGTCCTGCCGGGTGAGCACCGCCACCGGCTTGCCGCCGTCGGTGACGAGCAGGGCGTTCGCGGTGGCGAGCGCCGCCCGCGCGGCGGAGACCGGCTCGTTCACGCCGATCAGCGGCAGGGGCTCGCCGAGGTGGGCGCCGACGGTGTCGCTCATCTGCGCCCGCCCGCTGAACACGGCGTCGACGAGCGAGGTCTCGTCGAGCGCGCCGGCGACCTCCCCCATGACGACAGGCGGCTCGGCCGTCAGCACGGGGAGCTGCGAGACGCCGTACTTATTCATGATCTGGATGGCGTCGCGCACGGTCTCGGCCGGGTGCGTGTGCACGAGGTCGGGGAGGTCGCCGCGCTTGGTCTTGATGAGGTCGTGCACCGTCGCCTCGTCGGGCACCTCGCTGAAGCCGTAGGACCGCATCCACTTGTCGTTGAAGATCTTGCCGAGGTAGCCGCGGCCGCCGTCGGGGAGGATCACGACCACGACGTCGTCGGCGCTGAGCCCGGCCGCCGCCCGGAGCGCCGCGACGACCGCCATGCCGCTGGAGCCGCCGACGAGGATGCCCTCCTCGCGGGCGAGCCGCCGCGTCATGTGGAAGGAGTCGGCGTCGCTGACCGGGATGACCTCGTCGACGACAGAGGGGTCGTACGCGCCCGGCCAGAAGTCCTCGCCGACGCCCTCGACCAGGTAGGGGCGTCCGGTGCCGCCCGAGTACACCGAGCCCTCGGGGTCGGCGCCGACGATGCGGACACGGCCCTCCGACACCTCCTTGAGGTAGCGCCCGGTGCCGGAGATCGTGCCGCCGGTGCCCACGCCCGCGACGAGGTGGGTGATGCGGCCGTCGGTGTCGCGCCAGATCTCGGGACCGGTGGTCTCGTAGTGGCTGCGCGGGCCGTTGGGGTTGAAGTACTGGTTGGGCTTGAACGCGCCGGGGATCTCCGCCGCGAGGCGGTCGGACACCGAGTAATAGGAGTCGGGGTGCTCTGGCGGCACGGAGGTCGGGGTCACCACGATCTCGGCGCCGTACGCCGTCAGCACGTTGCGCTTGTCCTCGCCCACCTTGTCCGGCAGCACGAAGACGCAGCGATAGCCGCGCTGCTGGGCGACGAGCGCGAGCCCGACCCCGGTGTTGCCGCTGGTCGGCTCGACGATGGTGCCGCCTGGCTTGAGCAGACCCTCCTGCTCGGCCGCGTCGATGATGCGCGACGCGATGCGGTCCTTGGACGATCCTCCGGGGTTCAGGTACTCGAGTTTGACGAGCACCGTGGCCGCGATGCCCTCGGTGAGCCTGTTGAGCTTGACGAGGGGCGTGTCGCCGACGAGGTCGACGATGGTCTCTGCGTACTTCACCCGACCCACGCTAACAGCGCGCCGGGAGCCTGGGGGCCGTGTTACCGCGCCGCCTAGAATCCCGGTATGCCCGTCTCCGACCTCTCGTCCGTGGCGCAGGACTATCTCAAGCTGATCTGGTCGGCCACCGAGTGGGAGGGCGACCCGGTCACGGTGAAGCAGCTCTCCGAGCGGATGGGCGTGCGGGCCGCGACGGTCTCGGACGCGATCCGCCGGCTCGCCGAGCAGGGGCTGGTCGCGCACGAGCCGTACGGCGGGATCGAGCTGACCGAGACGGGCAGACGGCACGCGGTGCAGATGGTGCGCCGGCACCGCCTGATCGAGACGTTCCTCGTCGCCGAGCTCGGCTACGGCTGGGACGAGGTGCACGACGAGGCGGAGGTGCTGGAGCACGCCGTGTCGGACGAGCTCGTCGACCGCATCGACCGCCGGCTCGGCCATCCGGCGCGCGACCCGCACGGCGACCCCATCCCGACGCCTGACGGAGAACCGCGGCGACCGGACGCGGTTCCGCTGCTGTCGGCGCCGGCCGGGCAGCCGCTCACCGTCGCGCGCATCTCCGATGCCGACCCCGCCGTGCTGCGCTACCTCGGCGAGCGCGGGCTGCGCCTGGACGCCGTGCTGGAGGTGGACGAGCACCGGGCGTTCGCCGGCGACATCACCGTGCGGGTGGGAGACGCGACGCTGGTGCTCGGGGCGACCGCGGCGGCCGCGGTGTGGGTCTCCACCGCCTGAGGCCCGACGCCGCCGTCGCTGCCCGCGTCGATCGGGCGTACCGTCACGAACATGACCACGCTCGTGGGTGCGCCGCCGTCCCGTGCCGTCGTCGCGACCAGCATCGCCGCCCTCGGCGTCGTCTTCGGCGACATCGGGACCAGTCCGCTCTACGCATTGAAGACGGTCTTCCTGCTCGACGGCGGCGCCGTCCGGGCCGACCAGGCCGACGTGTACGGCGTGATCTCGCTGATGTTCTGGAGCATCACCATCATCGTGTCGATCAAGTACCTCGGCATCCTGATGCGCGCCGACAACGACGGCGAGGGCGGGGTCATGGCCCTGGCGGCGCTGGCGCAGCGGCTCTACGCCAAGCGCGCCGGCCGCGCCGGGATGCTCGTGATCACCGGCATCGTCGGCGTCGCGCTCTTCTACGGCGACTCGATCATCACGCCCGCGATCAGCGTGCTCTCGGCGGTCGAGGGCCTCCACGTGGCGGCGCCCGCGATCTCGCACCTCGTCATCCCGGTCGCGGTCACCATCCTGGTCGTCCTGTTCGCCGTCCAGCGCTTCGGAACCGGCCGGGTCGGCGTGCTGTTCGGCCCCGTGATGGTGCTGTGGTTCCTCGTCCTGGCCGCCGCCGGGCTCGTCGCCGTCGTCCAGCACCCCGGGGTGCTGCTCGGCCTGTCGCCGACGTACGCGGTCGTCTTCGTCGTGGCGCATCCCGCCATCTCGTTCATCGCGCTGGGGGCGGTGGTGCTGGTGATCACCGGGGCGGAGGCCCTGTACGCCGACATGGGGCACTTCGGGCGGTCGCCCATCCGGCGCGCCTGGTTCGTCCTGGTCTTCCCGGCGCTCACGATCAACTACCTCGGTCAGGCCGCGCTCATCCTGCAGCACCCGGCAGCGAAGGCCAACCCGTTCTTCCTGCTGATCCCCGAGTGGGGGCGCCTGCCCGCAGTGATCCTGGCGACCGCGGCCACGGTGATCGCGAGCCAGGCGGTCATCTCGGGAGCTTTCTCGCTCTCCCGGCAGGCGGTGCAGCTCGGCCTGCTCCCCCCGCTCACCGTCCGGCAGACCTCAGAGCGCGAGGGCGGTCAGATCTACCTGCCGGCGATCAACATCCTGCTCTTCGTCGGCGTGATCGCCATCACGCTCGCCTTCGGCACCTCGGACCGGCTGTCCACCGCGTACGGCATCTCCGTCACGGGCGCTCTCGTCGTCGACACCCTGCTGCTGCTCCTGGTCGCGCGACCGCTGTGGAACTGGCGCCCCTGGAAGATCGTGCTCACGGCCGTCGTGATCGGCGGACTGGAGCTGACCTTCCTCGCCGGCAACCTCCCCAAGATCCCGAACGGCGGCTGGGTGCCGCTCCTCATCGCCGCCGCGATCATCGTCCTCATGACCACGTGGCGGCGGGGGCGTCAGCTGGTGCAGGAGGACAGGAAGATCAAGGAGGGGTCGCTCGCCCGGTTCATCGAGGACGTCGGCGCGAAGGACCTGCCGCGCGTGCCGGGCGTCGGCATCTTCCCGCACCCGAACAAGGACAGCACGCCGCTCGCTCTGCGCGCGAACGTCGAGCACAATCACGTGCTCCACGAGCACGTCGTCATCGTGTCGGTGAAGGTCGCACCCGTGCCGCACGTCCCGCGCGAGGACGCGTTCGTCTACGACGACCTCGGGTACTCGGACGACGGCATCGAGCACCTGGGCATCCGCTTCGGGTTCTCGGACGAGCCCGACATCCCGCGGGCACTCCGGGACGCCTGCGAGGCGGGCATCCTCCCGCTCACGGTCGAGGACATCGACGGCGCCTCCTACTTCATCTCCCGCGGCGCCATCCGCACCACGCGCTCGAAGAGCATGGTCCGCTGGCGGCGGTCCCTCTTCGTCGCGCTGGCCCAGAATGCGGCCAATCCCGCGTCCCGGTTCGGTCTGCCGTCGCTGCAGACGGTGACGATGGGCAGCGACGTCGAGATCTGAGCCGGCTACGGCGCCAGGGTCAGCACCACGAGCGCCAGGTTCAGGAGGACCACGAGCGCCGCGATGGCGGCTCCGGCGATGCGCACCCACATCCGGTCGACGTGCTCGCCCATGACGGCCCGCGACCCGGTGAGCCGCAGCAGCGGGATCATCGCGAAGGGGATGCCCAGGCTCAGGAAGACCTGCGACAGCACCAGCGCCCACGTCGGCTCGACGCCGAGGGCGAGGATGAGGACGGCCGGGATCAGCGTGATCACGCGACGCGCCAGCAGCGGGACGCGCAGGCGAAGGAGCCCGCCCATGATCGTGGCGCCCGCGTAGCTGCCGACCGAGGTGGACGCGAGGCCGGACGCGAGCAGGCCGATCGCGAAGATCACGCCGACCGCCGGTCCGAGGGCGGCCACGATGGCGGTGTGCGCGCCCTGGATGGTGTCGGTCCCGTCCACCCCGCGTAGCGAGGAGGCCGCCAGCAGCAGCATCGCGATGTTGACCGCGCCCGCGAGGAGGAGCGCGAGCACGACATCCACCCTGGTCGCCCGCAGCAGCTCGCGGAGCCTGCCGTGCTCGGCGGCGACGCCGTGCCGGTCGCGGGCGAGCGCCGAGTGGAGGTAGATGGCGTGCGGCATGACCGTCGCGCCGAGCATGCTCGCCGCCAGCAGGACCGTCGGAGCGCCGTCGAACCGCGGCACGAGACCGCCCGCGGCCGCGCCCCAGTCCACCGGGCTGACGAAGAGGCCGGCGAGGAAGCCGACCGCGATGACGCCGAGCAGCGCCAGGATGATCGCCTCGAACGGGCGCTGCCCGCGCCGCGACTGCACGGCGAGGATCCCGATCGCCGCCACGCCGACGATCACGCCGCCGAGCGGCAGCGGGAGGCCGAACAGCAGGTTGAGCGCGATGGCGCCGCCGATCACCTCGGCGATATCGGTGGCCGCGGCGACGAGCTCGGCCTGCACCCAGAAGGCGCGCCGCGCACCCGTCCCCAGTCGCGAGCCGAGCAGCTCGGGGAGGCTGCGGCCGGTGACCAGCCCGAGCTTCGCCGACTGGTACTGGATGAACACGGCGATGGCGTTCGCCGCGACGAGCACCCACACCAGGAGGTACCCGTAGCGCGCGCCCGCGGTGAGGTTCGCCGCGACGTTGCCGGGGTCGACGTACGCGATGGCCGCCACGAAGGCTGGTCCGAGCAGGAGGAGCAGGCGCAGCGGGGCGCGCGTCGTGCGCTCGCCCACGTCGACGGCCATTCCGCCTCCCTTGATCCGGATGTTAGGCAAGGCTAACACTCGCGGTCCGGCGGGGGAACCGGGCGGGATCGCCGCCCGGTCGGCGCTCAGCCCTCGGTCGGCGCCAGCACCGTCAGCAGCGACACGATGCGCCCGTCGGCGACGCGGATGACGTCGACGCCGCGCACGGCCGCCGCACCCTCCGGCCCGAAGGTCCAGGCCAGCACGCCGGCGCTCTCGGAGACGTACTGCACACCGTCCTCGGCGAAGGCGAAGTCCGCTGGCACCGAGGCGAGCAGCCCGGCCGCCTTCTGCTCGAGCGCGTCGCGCCCGCGCACCTCCCCCTCCGGGTCGGTGAAGACGACGTCCGCGGCGTAGACGCGGTCGATCGCCTCGCGCCGGCTGACGGCGTCGCGGTTGCCGAACACGTCGTGGAGGTTGGCATGGAGGAGGTCCTGAACGGAGGTCATGCCCGGAGCCTAGCGGTCGCCGTCATGCCCGATCGGGAGGCTCACTCCCGGTCCAGGACCGCACCCTCCGTCTGCTCCCGGTACAGCCGCGCGTAGACGCCCCCGACCTCCAGCAACTCGCGGTGGGTGCCGCGCTCGACGATGCGGCCGTGGTCGACCACGAAGATGACGTCGGCCGAGACGATCGTGGACAGCCGGTGCGCGATCGCGATGGTCGTGCGGCCGCGGGAGGCCGTGTCGAGCGCCTGCTGCACCACCCGCTCCGAGATGGTGTCCAGGGCGCTGGTCGCCTCGTCGAGGATGAGCACCTCCGGGTCCTTCAGCAGCACGCGCGCGATCGCGATGCGCTGCTTCTCGCCGCCGGACAGCCGGTAGCCGCGCTCGCCCACGATCGTGTCGTAGCCGTCGGGGAAGCTCGCGATGGTCTCGTGGATGTTGGCGCGGCGCGCCGCCTCCTCCAGCTCCTCCTGCGTGGCGCCGGGGCGGGCGTAGCGGAGGTTCTCGGCGATGGAAGCGTGGAACAGGTACGTCTCCTGGCTCACCACGCCGATGTGCGACACCAGGGAGTCCTGCTGCAGGTCGCGCAGCTCGGTGTCTCCGAACAGGATCCGGCCGCTGGTCGCGTCGTAGAAGCGCGGGATCAGGTACGAGACCGTCGTCTTGCCGGCGCCGCTCGGTCCGACGAAGGCGGCGAACTCGCCCGGCTCGATCACGAACGAGACGTCGTCGAGCGTGTTGCGCTCGCCCTCCCTGGCGTCGGGGTAGCGGAAGACGACGTGGTCGAACTCGATCCGGCCGAGGCCGCGCGACGGGTCGACGGGCACCGCGTCGGGCCGGTCGGCGATCGCCGGCTTCAGGTCCAGGTACTCGAAGATGCGCGCGAACAGCGCCGACGAAGTCTGCAGGTCGAGGGACACCCGCATCAGCGCGAGCAGCGGGAACAGCAGGCGCGCCTGCACGGTGGTGAAGGCGACGATCGTGCCGGCGGTGATGTCGGCCGCACCGCCGAGGATCAGCCAGCCCGAGATCAGGTACACGATCGCCGGGATGGAGGACAGGAAGATCTGGACCATGGCGAAGAACCACTGGCCGCTCATCGCCTGCGACACCTGCAGCCGGATCTGGTTGCGGTTCTCGTCCGAGTAGCGCTCGACCTCGGCGCCCTGGCGGTTGAAGCTCTTCGAGAGCAGGATGCCGGAGACGCTCAGCGTCTCCTGCGTGATCGCGGTCATGTCCGACAGCGACTCCTGCGTCTTGGTCGCGATCCTCGCCCGCACCTGGCCGACCCGGCGCTGCGCGATGACAAGGATCGGCATGAGGATGATCGCGACGATCGTCAGCTGCCAGTTCAGCAGGATCATCGCGACCAGGGCCGCGATCACCGTGACGGTGTTGCCGAGGATGCTCGACATCGTGTTGGTGAGCACGTTCGCCACACCGCCGACGTCGTTCTGCAGGCGCGACTGGATGATGCCGGTCTTGGTCCGCGTGAAGAAGCTGAGCTCCATCGCCTGGAGGTGCGAGAACAGCCGGACGCGCAGCGCCCCCATCACCTTGTTGCCCACCGACGCGGTCAGGTAGGTCTGCCACACCCCGAGCAGCGCCGAGCCGACGAACACGACGATCATCGCGATCACGATCTCGGTCAGCACGGGCAGGTTCGGGCCGCCTCCCGAGGGTGGGAACAGCCCCTGGTCGAAGGCGCGCTCGGTCAGCAGCGGCGGGATGACGGAGAGTGCGGCGCCCGCCAGCACCAGGACCATCGTGACGATGATCGCCATCCGGTGCGGCGCGAACAGCGCGACGATCCGGCGGAGCAGGTGCGGGATCCGCGGCGCTGTGGCGTTGAGTGCCCGCTGCGCCTCGGCGTCGCTCGCGCTCACCCGCGACCGCATGGGACCGCCGCCGCCCCCGCCGCCGGCACCGGCCATCCCGCGCATCCCGCTCACTGGGAAAGCGTAACCCCGTGCCCGGGGCCCCCTTCCGCGGGTGCGCTCAGAGCGGAACCGGCCGCGAGGTCGGCGCGGATGCCGTCGAGCACCGCGTGCACCGAGACCCGCTTGGCCTCGGTGTCGACCACGTTGGCCGGCACGGTGACGGTCAGCCCGGACCGGTAGAAGGCGCGGATGCGGAATCCGCCGGGCCACGCGTCGGCCCCGCCCACGTCCTCCCCGCCGTGCAGCTCGAAGCGCAGCAGTCCGGCCCGGCTCTCGACGCGCGTGACGACCCGGGGAGCCTCCTCGCCGTCGTCGATGACCTCCGCCGCGACGACCATGCCGTCGGTGAACACGCCGACCCGCAGCGTCACCGTCGAGAGGCCGCCCGCCGTGGCCGCGCCGAGGTAGATGATGCGCTGATCCCCCACCGCGAGCCGCAGCTGACGCAGCAGCACGGCGTACCACGCCGGATCCTCGTCGAGGATCTCGCGGAGCCCGCGCTCCCCCGTCAGCAGCTCGCGCAGCTGCTCGTCGATCACCGCGGTCTTGTCCATCCGCGTGCCCTCCTCCGGCCGGAAGCATTAACTAGCCTGGCTAGAATATAGGCTTCCTACGATCTGCGCCTGAGACCCTTTCGTTATGCAAGCGCTTTACGTAAACGCTTGCATGGCCCCTGGACGCGGGGGTAGCTTGGCCCCCGGGCGCACCCGCGCCTGCACCAAGAGCTCAATGAGGAGTGAAATGAAAGCAGCACGTCTCTCCGTGGTCGCAGGAGTGGCCCTGGTGGGCCTGGCTCTGGCGGGATGCACGGGCGGAGGTTCAGGAGGCAGCGGGGGCGGCGGAGACGCCAACTCGGGCCTCGACAGCAAGGGACCGATCACGTACGTGCAGGGCAAGGACAACTCCAACGTCGTCCGCCCCCTCATCGACAAGTGGAACGCGTCCCACCCGGATGAGAAGGTCACGTTCAAGGAGCAGACCGACAAGGCCGACCAGCAGCACGACGACCTCGTCCAGCACTTCCAGGCCAAGGACTCCAACTACGACGTCGTGGACGTGGACGTGGTCTGGACCGGTGAGTTCGCCGCCAAGGGCTGGCTGCAGCCGCTGACCGGCAAGCTGGAGATGGACAACTCCAAGCTGCTCGAGCCGACGGTCAAGTCGGGCACCTACAACGGCACGCAGTACGCGGCGCCGCAGACCTCCGACGGCGGCATCCTGTACTACCGCAAGGACCTCGTCCCCGAGGCGCCGAAGACGTGGGACGCGATGCTCAAGGACTGCGACATCGCCAAGGCGAAGGGCATCGGCTGCTACGCCGGCCAGTTCGCCCAGTACGAGGGCCTGACGGTCAACGTGGCGGAGGCGGTCAACACCAACGGCGGCGAGATCGTCGGCGAGGACGGCAAGACCGTGAAGGTCGACTCCGACGAGGCCAAGGCCGGGCTGACCCGCCTGGTCGACGGCTTCAAGAACGGGCAGATCCCGAAGGAGGCCATCACCTACCAGGAGGAGCAGGGCCGGCAGGCGTTCGAGGCCGGCAAGCTGATGTTCCTGCGCAACTGGCCGTACGTGTACAACCTGGCCAAGACCGACGGCGAGTCGACCGTGAAGGACACCTTCGGGATCGCGCCGCTGCCGGGCGTCGAGGAGGGCAAGCCGGGCGTCTCCAGCCTGGGCGGTCACAACGCGGCGATCAGCGTGTACTCCAAGCACAAGGCCACGGCGTTCGAGTTCCTGAAGTTCCTGCAGAGCGAGGAGACGCAGAAGTTCTTCGTGACGCAGGGCTCGCTGGCCCCCGTGGTCGCGTCCCTGTACGACGACGCCGACCTCAACACCCAGCTGCCGTACCTCTCGACCCTGAAGACCTCGATCGAGAACGCGGTGCCGCGGCCGGTCTCGCCGTTCTACCCGGCGATCACCAAGGCCGTGCAGGACAACTCCTACGCCGCTCTGAAGGGCGACAAGACGGTCGACGAGGCGCTGAAGGACATGGCCTCGGCCATCCAGACCGCCTCCGCCGGCTAGTCACCGGCCACAGCGCAACGCGCACCGGTCACCGGGCGGCGGGAACCCTCCCGCCGCCCGGTCCCTCACACCCATCAGCTTCCGGAGGCCGCACATGTCAACGTCGAACGTCGTCGCCCCGCCATCAACAACTGGCCGACCACCCGTCCGCCAGGGGATCAAGAAGAACCGCCGCCAGCAGAGCCGCTGGGCGCTCTACCTGATCCTCCCCACCCTCGTCCTGCTGGCCGTGGTCATCGGCTACCCGATCGTGCAGGCGATCATCATGTCGTTCGAGAAGGACGCGGGCCTCGACCCCGCGACCGGCCTGTTCGTGCAGGGCGGCTTCGCCGGGTTCGAGAACTACGCCCACTGGCTGTTTCAGCGCTGCATGGGCCCGGACGGCACCAGCATCCCCTGCCCGCCCGGCAACCTCGGCGCCGGGTTCTGGAACGCCACCTTCGTCACCTTCTTCTTCACCGTGACGACGGTGATCCTGGAGACCGTCCTCGGCCTCTGGTTCGCCCTCATCATGAACCGCGCCTTCCGCGGCCGCGGCTTCGTCCGCGCCGCGATCCTGATCCCGTGGGCCATCCCGACGGCCGTGACCGCCAAGCTGTGGTTCTTCATCTTCTCGGTCGCCGGTGTCGCGAACGCCGTCCTCAACACGCACATCCTCTGGACGAGCGACGAGTGGGCCTCCCGGTTCGCGGTCATCATCGCGGACACCTGGAAGACCACGCCGTTCATGGCGCTGCTCATCCTGGCCGGGCTGCAGATCATCCCCGAGGACGTCTACGAGGCGGCCAAGGTCGACGGCGCGAGCACCCTGCAGCGCTTCTGGCGCGTGACCATGCCGCTGCTCAAGCCGGCGCTCATGGTGGCCATCCTGTTCCGCGTGCTCGACGCGCTGCGGATCTTCGACCTGCCGTTCATCCTCACCGGCGGCGGCGGAGGCTCCGGCAATGCGACGACGACGCTGTCGATCCTCGTGATCCTCCAGATCAGGCAGGGCTTCAACAGTGCGGCCGCGCTCTCGACCATCACATTCATCATCATCTTCCTGGTCGCCCTGATCTTCGTCCGCCTCCTGGGGACGAACGTCGTGAGAACGCAGGAAGCCCAGCAGAAGGGGGCGAAGGCATGACCGCCACCGCCGGACCGGCCACGGCGACCGCCGAGGCGAGGGCTCTCCCCAGGACGCAGAAGCGCCGCGCCTTCCAGACCCGCCAGCGCAACCAGAGTCTCCGCACGGGCATTCAGGCCCTCGTGATCGTGCTCTGGTGCCTGCTGCCGTTCTACTGGATGGTCGTGACGTCGTTCCGTGATGTCGGCTACACCAACGACAACACGCCGTGGTTCACGCACGTGACCCTGGACAACTACGTCACCGCGTTCTCCACCCGGCTGGGCAACCATCTCGGGCAGGCGCTGCTGAACTCGCTGTTCATCGGCATCTGCGTGACGATCGTGTCCCTGGTCGTCGGCATCTTCGCCTCGTACGCGCTGGCCCGGCTGGAGTTCCGGATGAAGGGCATCGTGCTCGGGATCATCCTGGCCGCCTCGATGTTCCCGGGCGTCGCGCTGATCACGCCGCTGTTCCAGCTGTTCACCAACATCGGCTGGATGGGCACCTACCAGGCGCTGATCATCCCGCAGATCTCCTTCGCGCTCCCGCTGACGGTGTACACGCTGGTGTCGTTCTTCCGGGAGATGCCGTGGGATCTCGAGGAGGCCGCCCGCATCGACGGGTGCACGCAGGCGCAGGCGTTCCGCAAGATCATCCTGCCGCTGGCCGCGCCCGCCGTGTTCACGACCGCGATCCTGGCTTTCATCTCGTCGTGGAACGAGTTCCTGATCTCCAGCCAGCTGTCCTCGGACGCGACGCAGCCGGTCACGGTGGCCATCGCCTCCTTCACCGGCAGCCAGCCGCACCAGGAGCCGTACACGACCGTCATGGCCGCCGGCACGATCGTGACGGTGCCGCTGATCATCCTGGTGCTGATCTTCCAGCGCCGCATCGTCGCGGGCCTCACCGCCGGCGGCGTGAAGGGCTGATCGGAATGCGCTGGAACGACCCGCGCGAGGCGCTCGACGTCGGCATCGGCTTCGTCGCGTTCTTCGCGGTCGCGTTCTTCGCCATCACCGCCTGGTGCGAGCTCAGCGGGCAGCCGGCGCTGCTCTGGGCCGTCGTCACGCTCGTGCTCGTGCTCCTCCTCGTCGTCCTCTGGCAGGCGCGCCGCCGCGTGATCGCGGCGCGCCTGCGGGCGGAGGAGGACGCGGAGGCGGAGCGCGACCGGCTCGACCGCGGGCAGCTCGGCCGGCACTGACCACCGGCGGTGCGCATGCCAGGGATCGAGGAGGTCGCACGCGCGACCGGCGTCTCGACGGCCACCGTGTCGCGCGCGCTGCGCGGACTGCCCAACGTCTCGGACAAGACGCGGGCGGCCGTGCGGCGCGCCGCGGACGAGCTCGGCTACGTCGCCTCGTCGAGCGCGTCCGGCCTGGCGAGCGGCCGCACGCTGGCCCTCGGGGTGGTGGTGCCGTCGGTGAGCCGGTGGTTCTACACCCAGGTGCTGGAGGGCGTGGATGCGGAGCTGCGCGCGGCGAGCTACGACATGATCCTGTTCAACCTGGGCGGCCACCGCGGCGACCGGGAGC
This sequence comes from Leifsonia sp. KNZ12-8B, assembly GCF_056755495.1. Lineage (NCBI taxonomy): Bacteria > Bacillati > Actinomycetota > Actinomycetes > Micrococcales > Microbacteriaceae > Leifsonia > Leifsonia sp. KNZ12-8B. The sequence continues at coordinate 41,113 of NZ_JBPGXM010000011.1, read as the reverse complement.
GGGTCTTCCACCGCAGCATCCTGCGCAAGCGCACCGACGCGCTCCTCGCGCTCTGCCTCGACTTCACGCCGGAGGAGCGTGAGCAGCTGGCCTCGGTCGGCCACCCGGCCATCGTGGTGGGCGGCCCGGTGATGGGGCTGCGCAGCGTCGGCATCGACGAGGAGGCGACGGCCAGGGCGGCGACGGAGCACCTCCTCTCGCTCGGTCACACCGACATCGCCCACCTCGGCGGCGAGGACGAGGAGGGCCTCAACAGCCAGGTGCCGATCGGCCGGCAGCGGGGCTTCGCGCAGGCGATGCGCGACGCGGGGCTGCCGGTGCGGCCCGAGTGGGTCATCCCGGGCGGCTTCTCCCTCCCCGCGGGGCGGGCCGCGATGAACCGGCTGCTCGACCGTCCGGGGCCGCGGCCGACCGCAATCTTCGCGGGGTCGGACGAGATGGCGTTCGGTGCGATCCTCGCGGCGGGCGACCACGGCCTCCGCGTGCCGGACGACCTCTCGGTGATCGGCATCGACGACCACGACCACGCGGCGTCGTTCGGGCTCACGACGATGGCGCAGAGCCCGTTCCAGCAGGGGGCGCAGGCCACGCGCATCCTGCTCGACGAGCTCGGCGGCGGCGAGCCGCTGGCCGGGTCGGTGCGGGCGACGGCGACGCTGGTGGTCCGCTCCTCGACCGCGCCTCCGCGCGCCGCGGAGCGGGGACCCTCCGCGACCTGACAGAATGGGTGTGCGCCCGCCTGGCCGAGCGCGCCTTTCGGGTAGGCGCGATCGTCGCCGGCGGACCGTCCGCGCGCACGACGTTCCTAGCGTCAGCGCGGGAAGAGCCGCCCCGACTAGGACGGGGCGGCTCTTCACATGTCCGGGCCCGGTGCTCGATTTGCGCCGAATCGCGGTTATGACGCGGCCAGAACCGCGATTTGGGCCAAATCTCGACGAGCGCGCGCGAGGGCGAGCGGGGGCGGGAGCGGGAGCGGGAGCGGGTCAGTCCGCGTCGGCGAGCGTCAGGAGCTCGGCCTCCTGCTCCACCGTCTCCTGCGGGGCGTCGACCCGGCGCAGGTGCTTGTGGCCGATGATCACGAGCGCCACGGCGATGAGCACCGATACGGCGCCGGCGTAGAACGGCATCGCCGGGCTGACCGCCTCGGCCAGGAGGCTCGCGGCGGGCGGGGCCACCGCGCCGCCGAGGAAGCGGACGCCGGAGTAGGCGCTCGACGCCACCGAGCGCGGCAGGTCGGTCGCCTCCATCACGCACTCCGTCAGCACGGTGTTCAGGATGCCGAGCAGCAGGCCGCCGACGATCACGCAGACGATCAGCGCGGCGAGGGAGGCGATGAAGAGCCCGGCGGCCAGCAGGTCGAGGGCGAGCAGCGGCATCACGATCCACAGCACGCGGGTGCGCGGGAGGCGGCCCGTGAGCAGCGGAGCGACCCACACCGAGGTGATCGCCAGCGCGACGCCCCAGCCGAAGAAGATCAGGCCGAGGGTGATCGCGTCCCCGACGCCCAGGTCGTTGAGCGCGAACGGTGTGTAGGCCAGCAGCACGAAGAAGCCGATGTTGTAGAACAGCGCGGCGGCGGCCAGGAAGCCCAGCGCCGGGCGGGCGAGCGCACGGAACGGCGCGGACAGCTTCGTCGGCGTCGGCTTCTCGGGGTTCTTCTTCAGCAGCACGACGATGGCGATGAAGCCGATGGCCATGAGGGTGGCCGTCCCGAAGAACGGGCCGCGCCAGCTCCAGCTGCCGAGCAGGCCGCCGAGCAGCGGGCCGATGGCGATGCCGAGACCGAGCGCGGCCTCGTAGAGGATGATCGCGGCGGACGTGCCGCCGGACGCCGCGCCGACGATCGTCGCGAGGGCGGTGGAGATGAAGAGCGCGTTGCCGAGGCCCCAGCCGGCGCGGAAGCCGATGATGCTCTCGACGCTGCCGGAGAGGCCGGCCGCGGCCGCGAACACGACGATGAGCGCGAGGCCGATGAGCAGCGTCTTCTTCGCGCCGATGCGGCTCGAGATCCAGCTGGTGAAGAACATCGCCAGGCCGGTGATGAGCAGGTAGCTCGTGAACAGCATCTCCGTCTCGGTCGGCGTCGCCTCCAGGCTGGCCGCGATGGCCGGGAGGATCGGGTCGACGAGGCCGATGCCCATGAAGGCGATGACGGACGCGAAGGCGACCGCCCAGACGGCGGTCGGCTGCTTGAGGATGTTGGCCGGTTTCTCGTGGGACATCGAGGGTGTTCTGCTCCTGTGGACGGTGTGGGTGGGTGAGGAAGGGCCCGGCGGACTCTGCGGGCTCAGCGGCCGGCGAGCGCAGCGGAGGCCGCGGTCGAGAGGTCGACGCGCGAGCCGATGAGCTCGACGGTGCTGCGCATCGCGGCCAGCTCGTCGTCGCTGAGGTCGGCGAACATCGGCACGAGCGCGGCGGACAGCTCGTCGCGCCAGCTCTGCAGCGCGTCGGCGCCCTTGGCGGTGATGGCGATCTGCCAGGCGCGCGCGTCGTCGGTGTCGGCGATCCGCTTCACCCATTCGGACTCGACGAGGTTGCGGACCAGCTTGGTCATGGTCGGCTGCGAGACGCGGCTGTGGGTGGCGAGCTCGCCGAGCCGCAGCGGGCCGGTGGTCTGCAGGACGCTGAGGGTGCGCCAGGTCGCCGGGGACTCGGTGCTTCCGGTCACGCGGGCGGCGAGCCGGGTGAGACGGTGGGCGGCGACCACCAGGTCGCCGAGAGTGTGACGCAGGTCGGTCATGCGGGCGTCGTCCGCGGGGAGGTTCTCGGGCATGCGAACCAGTTTATATAGCGCAGCTATGCAATTCAAGCGCGCGGTGGGGCGTTCGCACACGGCGAAGGCCGAGCGAGCGGCGCCAGTCGATTAGAGTGCAAGAACCGCAAAAGATATGTGAGATTGATATGGAAATCGTCGGACTGCTGCTGGGCGCAATTCTCATCGGGCTAGCGGCGCTGGGATGTTGGGTCGGAATCTTGCTCATTCGGACAGCCGTGGCCAATCTCCGGCACAGGGGGCGCCCGCGGCGACGCGACGAGCGAATTCGTGGGAGCGACGAACCCGCTCATGAGTGCGACGGACCCCACTCCTAGATCGCGCGCCGCCGCAGCCGGTTTCGGCGGGATGCCTTGGGGACCGAACCCTCTCTTCTTGCTCAGCAGTGGGGGTGTTCGCACACGGCGAAGGCCCGGGGTCTCCCCCGGGCCTCCTGTCGAACGACGGCGTCAGCCGGTCAGTCGATCGCCTTGTTGAAGCCGGTGACCGGCTGGTTCTCGTCGAACGCCGCCACCTTGCGGGTGAAGCCGCGCGTGATGAAGAGCAGGTACGCGAACCCGATCACGGCCCAGATCACGCCGCCGATCAGCGCGTCGGCGTGCAGATTGACCCACAGTATCCCGGTCAGGATCATGCCGATGCCCGGCAGCACGATGAAGCTGATGATGTCCTTCGGCGTGCGGCGGCGGCCCTTGCGGATCGCGAACCAGGCGATCACCGAGATGTTCACGAACGTGAAGGCGATCAGCGCGCCGAAGTTGATGAAGGCCGAGATCAGCTCCAGCGAGAACGCCATCGCCAGCAGCGACACCGCGCCGACCAGGATGATGTTGAAGGTCGGGGTCTGGGTCTTCGGGTTGATGTGGCCGAACACCCGCTTCGGCAGCACGTTGTTGCGGCCCATCACCAGCAGCATGCGGGCGACCGAGGCGTGCGACGCGAGGCCGGAGGCGACGGAGGCCGCGAAGCCGGCCGCCACCAGGATCGCCTGGAACACCGGGCCGCCGACCAGCAGGCCGATCTGCGGCAGCGGGTCGTCGGTGTACTCGCCGAACGGCTCGTTGGTCGGGAAGCGCAGCTGCGCGAAGTATCCCGCGATGAGGAAGATCGCACCGCCGATGAGCACGGTCAGCATGATCGCGCGCGGCATGACCCGCGGCGTCTTGGCCTCCTCGGCGTACATCGTCACCGCGTCGAAGCCGATGAACGAGAAGCACACCACCGTGGCGCCGGTCAGCACCGCCCCGAGCGTCACACCGTCGTGGATGAACGGCTTGAACGAGGCGACCGTGCCGTCGCCCTGGCCCTGCATGAGCTGCGCGAACACGATCACGACGAAGACGGCCATGACGGCGACCGCGAACACCAGCAGGATCATGTTGACGTTGGAGGTCCCGCGCATCGTGAAGTAGATGAGCGTGGTGGCGCCGGCGCAGTAGAGCACGACCCAGATCCAGCCAGGGACGGCCGGGAAGAGCTGCTCCAGGTAGAGCCGGATGATGAGCGCGTTCACCATCGGCAGCAGGATGTAGTCCAGCAGCGAGGTCCAGCCCACCATGAAGCCGAGGTTCGGGTGGATGGACTCGCGCACGTAGGTGTACGCCGAGCCCGCGCTCGGGATGGCGCCCGCCATCTTGCCGTAGCTCACGGCCGTGAACAGCATCACGATGAGCGCCATGAGGTACGCGGCCGGCACGACCCCGTTCGTCTCATCGGACACGATGCCGAACGTGTCGAACACCACCGTCGGTGTCATGTAGCCGAGGCCGAGGCCCACAATCGCCCACAGTCCGAGATTCCGCCGGAGCGTTACGCCCTTCGTGGCGCTGGCGGGCCTGGTCGTCGTCACTATCATCCCCCTCGGGGTCGGGACCGGTCCACGATGACCGGCCTTCCGTTTAAGAACAGTGTGCCGACTATATCCGAAGTCGAATCGCTTTTTTACCAAGGAAAACGCACCAGGCTGCGTGAACGGCTTCGGAAAGCGCCGTTCACGCAGCCCTGGACGGTTCGACGGGTCACTCCACCGGGAGCCATACCCGCATCGTCGACGGCCCCCGTTCGGCCCACGAGTGGTACGGGACCAGGGCGATGGCGGCCTCGTCCGCGGAGCCGTCCGCACGACCCTCCACGTCGCCGCCGTACGGCCACGGCTCGTCGTGCCGCGGTCGCCGCCGGACCTGCACCCGCACGTCGTCGCCCTCGAGCACCGGCGCGCGGGCCGGGTCCACCGCGACGTCGGCGACATCGTCCGCCAGCGCTCCGAGGTCGACCGACTCCAGCGCGTACACCACCGGCCCGCGCTCGACGGCGACGCTGCCGCGCACCGCGTCGATGCGCGGGTCCGGCCAGGTGAACCGCGGTGCGAGCGGCAGCTCCAGGGTCACGACGTCGCCCGCCAGGAAGCGGCGTCGCACGTGGGCGTACCCCGGCTCCGCAGCGGCGCTCTCGACCGCACGTCCTCCCGAGTCCACCCGCACGGAGGCGCCGCTCGCCCATGCGGGGACCCGCAGGGACAGCGTCCACTCGTCGGCGGAGTCGGCCAGCACCTCCACCTCGATCCTGCCGTCGAGCGGGTAGCCGGTGCGCACCTCCAGCTCGATCCGGCGATCCCCGTCGAGCGTCGTCGCGATGCGGGCGGGCGCGTACTGGTGGAGCTGGAGGCCGTCGGCCGACGCCGTCGCGAGGTACGCGTCGAGGCTGGCCAGGGTCCGCGCCACGTTGGGCGGGCAGCACGAGACGCCGAACCACGGCGCCCTGAGCGACGCCTCGGCGCGCGGAGAGGCGACGTCAGGGTCTGCGGGCGCACCGGGGCTGCGCCGGTGCAGCGTGTTCGCGTAGTAGAACGCGGTGCCCTCGTGCGACGGCGACGTGGCGACCACGTTGTAGAGGGTGCGCTCCACCAGGTCGGCGTACCGCGCCTCCCCCTCGGCCAGCAGCAGCCGCCAGCTGAACTGGACGGAGGCGATGCCCGCACAGGTCTCGGAGTACGCCCGGTCCGGCGGCAGCTCGAAGTCGTCGCCGAAGGCCTCGTCCTGGTGGTGCGAACCCTGGCCGCCGGTGATGTACGTCCGCCGGGCGACGGTGTTCTCCCACTGCCGGCGCAGCGCCGCCTGCAGGCCGCGGTCGGCCGTCTCGGCGGCGACGTCGGCGGCGCCGGAGGCGAGGTAGTTGGCCCGCACGGCATGGCCGCGCAGCACGTCCGCCTCCCGCACCGGGATGTCGTCCTGGTAGTACGCCCTCCCCCACTCGATGTCGCGCAGCACGCCGGAGCCGCGGCGCTCGACGAACAGCCGCGCCTGCTCCAGGTACCGCGCGTCGCCGGTGACGCGGCCCAGCTCGACCAGCGCGGTCTCGACCTCGGGGTGCCCGCAGACCGAGCGGATCCCGTCCTCGCCGAAGGTGGCGCAGATCAGGTCGGCGAGCCGCACGGCGATGCCGAGCAGGCCGTCGTCGGCTCCCGGCCTGGTGCGCTCGCGCGCGACCGCCGCCTGGAAGAGGTGACCGGCGCAGTAGAGCTCGTGGCCCCACTCCAGCTCGGTCCAGCGCGGCGGCTGACCCGGACGGCCGAAGGCGGTGTCGAGGTAGCCGTCCGGCTCCTGAGCCGCCGCCACCCGTGCGACGACCGCGCGGAAGCGGGCCTCGAGGCCGGCGTCGGCGTTGCGGCCCAGCTCCCAGGCGACGGCCTCCAGGTACTTGTAGACCTCGGAATCCGAGAACTCGCGCCCCCGTCTGCCCTCCGGCAGCGTCCCGGCGGCGGCGAGGTCGAAGTTCGGCAACCAGCCCTCGCGCTCCAGCCAGTGCTCGATGTGCGGGAGGGTGGCCTCCGCGTTCACCCGCTGGCGTTCGCCCCAGAAGCCGCCGGTGATGGCGACTTCGCCGAGGCCGAGCGGGCGCAGCAGGGTGCTGGTCGGGACGGCGGGGGCGACGGCGCGGCGCAGGCCGGGCGCGACGGCGCCCGCGCGGTCGGTGTCGGTGATCGTCATGGTCATCCTTTGAAAGCGCCGGACATGAAGCCGCGGACGTAGTGACGTTGGAGGAGCAGGAAGAGCAGGATGCACGGCACGGCGAGCACGACGACGCCGGCCTCGGTGGCGCCGTAATCGACGACGCCCTGCACCTGACCGCGGAGGTTCGAGATCGCGAGCGGCAACGTCATCCTGTTGGAGTCGTTGATGAGGATGAGCGGCGCGATGAAGTCGTTCCACGCCGCAAGGAAGGCGAACAGCCCGACCGTGATCAGCCCCGGCTTGACCGCGGGCAGCAGCACGCGGCGCAGCGCGCCGAAGCTGGAGCAGCCGTCGACCAGCGCGGCCTCGTCGAGCTCGCGCGGGATCGCCTCGAACGAGATCCGCATCATGAACGTCGCGAACGGCAGCTGGAACATGGTCAGCACCAGCGCCACCCCGACCAGCGAGTTCGACAGCCCCACGAGGTTCAGCAGGACGTAGAGCGGTATCAGGAGGGTCGCGTACGGGACCATCAGGATCGCCAGCGTGGTCATGAACAGCACGTTCTTGCCCGGGAACCGGAACCGCGCGAAGGCGTACCCGCCCAGCGTCGACACCACGAGCGTGAGGAGCACCGTCAGCAGCGAGACGAACAGCGAGTTGCCGAGGTACACCCAGACACCCGCCTGGTACTGCGCGAGGGTCGCGTAGTTGCCGAGTCCCCAGCCGCTCGTCTGGTTGGTGCCGGCGCGCGGCGCGATCGACGAGACGGCCGTCCAGATCAGCGGGTACAGGAAGATGAGCGCGAGCCCGCCGGTCAGCACCCAGTAGGGGGTGCGCACGGCGATGCCCATCAGCCGCGTGCGCTGCGGCCGGCGGTCGCCGCGTCGCTCGGCGGCGGGAGGCGCCTCCCGCCTGGTGCGCGTGGTCAGCACGTCCGCGGTCATACGGCGTCCTCCTTCTGGCCGAACGCGCGGATCTGCGCGATGTTGATGATCACCAGGGCGATGAGCACGATGACGGAGAGCGCACCGGCGACGCCGAGGTTGTTCGGGCCCTGGAAGGCGACGCTGTAGATCAGCTGCACGACCGTGATCGTGCTGTTGTCAGGGCCGCCCTTGGTCAGGATGTAGAACTGCTCGAACGCCAGCAGCGACCCCGTCACGCACATCACCGTGGTGAGCGCGAGCGTCGGGCGCAGCAGCGGCAGCGTCACGCTCCGGAACGTCTGCCACCTCCCGGCGCCGTCGATCCTGGCCGCCTCGTACACCTCGTCGGGGATGCCCTGGAGGCCCACCAGCATCAGCAGCATGTAGAAGCCGGCGTACCTCCAGACGATCAGGAACACCGTCGACCAGAGCGCCCCGGCGGGGGTGCCGAGGAACGTGAAGCCCCACGCCTTCATCAGGTCCGCGAACGGGCCCGCGATCGGCGAGTAGAGCACGTAGAAGAGCAGGGAGGCGGAGGCCAGCCCCAGCGCGCTCGGGATGAGGATCGCGGTCCGCAGGAACCCCTTCCACCGCGTCGACTCCTGCACGAGCAGCGCGAGCCCGAGGGCCAGCGCCAGCAGGATCACCGTCGTGATGACGGTGTAGAGCACCGTGAACGCGATGGAGTCCGCGAAGAACCGGTTGTTCACGGCGTCGACGTAGTTGTCCGGGAGGTTCCAGCCCTGGTTCCCCCCGAGCAGCGGCCAGTCGGACCCCGACATCTGCAGCACCAGCAGCAGCGGGAGGAGGAACAGCAGGAGGACGAAGAGGGTGGCGGGGGCGGCGTACAGCCACCCCCCCCACCTCTCCGACGAGGGGCGTCGTCTGCTCAGCCGGCGGGCGGCCGGTGCGCGAAGTGTGGTGGTCACTGCGATAGCACCGCCGTGATCTCCTTGTTGTCCGCGTCGACCGACTTCCCGTCGCTGAGCACGGCGTCGCGGACGAGCGTGAGCCAGGGGCTGCTCGGAGCGTTGAACGCCTGCTGGAAGTTGAGCGAGAACGGCGTCTCGCCCTTGCCGGCGACCTCGTTGATCGTGACGAGCCGCGGATCCTTCTCGGAGTACTCGTTCTTCGCCAGGTCGGAGCGCGAGACCACGTCGTTGTCCTTGGCGAGGACCCCGACCCGCGCGTCCTCCGACATCATCCAGTTGAGGAAGTTCCAGGCCTGAGCAGCCTTCTTCGAGTCCTTCGAGATGCCGATACCGTCGCCGCCCACGAAGGTGGAGGCTCCGCCCTTCGGCCCGGGGATGCCGGAGACGCCCACGTCGAACGGCGTCGACGAGAGCAGGGTGGCCGGGTAGAACATCAGGCCGACCTTCCCCTCGGTGAAGCCGGCGGTCCAGGTGGGACCGGCCTCGTCCTTCGAGGACGGGAGGACGGCGCCCGAGTCCCAGAGGTCCTTCCAGGTGCTGTAGACCTTCTTGGAGGTGTCGCTGTCGAGGAGGGACGTCGTGCCGTCCTCGTTCATCACCTGCTGGCCGTCGGCCCACATCGTCGGGAACCAGGTGAAGACCAGGCAGCCGCCGCAGTTGAGGCCGGTGGCCGTGCCGTAGGTGTCCGGCTTGTTCAGCGCCTGGATCTTCTTGGCCGCCGCGGCGAACTCCTCGAGGTTCGCCGGCGCCTTGTCGGGGTCGAGCCCGGCCTCGGTGAAGAGCTCCTTGTTCCAGAACAGCATCGACAGGTCGAGGACGAACGGGAGCACGTGCTCCTTGCCGTCGGCGGTGCCGGCCTTGAGGTGGCCCTGGTTGATCGCGTCCTTGTAGTCGAGGCCGTCGATCTGCGCGCTGATGTCCTGGAAGAGGCCCTGCTTCACCCAGTTCGGCACGTAGACGATGTCGGCCGCGAACAGATCCGGGAGGCCGCCGGACCCGGCCGCAGCGCCCACCTTGGCGACGTAGTCGTCGTTCGGCACGACGGTGAGGTCGACCTGGTTCTTGTGGCTCTTGTTGTAGGCCTCGACCAGGAGCTTGGCCTGCTTCTCCAGCGGCGCCCTGGTCCAGAGCGTGAGCTTCGAGCCGTCGTCGGTCCCCGCCTTGGGGATGTCGCCACCCGACGACCCTGAGCCGTTGCCTCCGGAGCAGGCGGCGAGCGTGATCGCGAGCGCCGCCGCGACGACCGTCGCCGCGATGCGCCTGCTGCGGCGTGTGAACATGTTCATTGCATCTCCTCGTCACTGAGTGGGACACGTGCTGGTGACCTTCGGCTTGAAAAAACCGAAAAGGCTTTCGGCCAGTAAAGCGGCTCGCTTATCCGCTTGTCAATGAGAAATTCTGTGCTAGGTTTTCGGCATCTCCGAAAAGAGGTGGGCATGAAACGCACAGGGGCGGCCGCCAAAGCGGCCACGCTCGGCGATGTGGCGAGCAGGGCCGGCGTCTCCCTGGCCACGGCCTCCAAGGCCATCAACGGCCGCGACCAGGTCGCGCCGCGCACGAGGGCGCGGGTGATCGCCGCCGCCGAGGAGCTGGGCTTCACGCCGAACGCGCTGGCCCAGAGCCTCACCGCCGGCCGTACGGGCACCGTCGGACTGCTCACGAGCGACCTCGAAGGCCGCTTCGTCATCCCGATCCTGATGGGAGCCGAAGACGCGTTCGGCGCCGGCCAGGTCAACGTGTTCCTGTGCGACGCCCGCGGGGACGCGATCCGCGAGCAGCACCACATCCGCGCCCTGCTCAACCGCCGGGTCGACGGGATCATCGTGGTCGGCAGGCAGACCGACCCCCGACCATCGCTCGGTCACGAGCTCCCCGTGCCCGTCGTGTACGCGTACTCCCCCTCCGACGACCCGACCGACCACTCCCTCACCCCGGACAACCGGATCGGCGGCCGGATGGCGGTCGAGCACCTGATCGCGTGCGGACGCTCCCGCATCGCCCACATCAGCGGCGACCCGTCGTACGCGGCCGCGCAAGACCGCGACCGCGGGTTCCACGACGCCATGCGCGACGCCGGTCTGGAGCAGGTCGGCCACACCATGTTCTCCGCGTGGACGGAGGTCTGGGGGCGCGACGCCGCGTCGATGCTGCTGCGCAGCCACCCCGAGATCGACGGCATCGTCTGCGGCTCCGACCAGATCGCCCGCGGCGTGCTCGACACCCTGCGCGATCTCGGGAGGTCGGTGCCCGGCGACGTGGCCGTGATCGGCTACGACAACTGGGAGGTGCTGGCCACCAACTCCCGCCCCGAGCTGACCAGCATCGACAACAACCTGGAGGAGCTCGGCCGGCTGGCCGCTCGCCGGCTCTTCGACGCGATCGCCGGGCGCGCGCCAGCACCCGGCACCGAGTATCTGCCGGTGAAGCTCACGATCCGCGGGTCGACCATCCCGCACCAGTGACGCAGGCGACGACGCCCGAACGACGACGGACCGGCGCCGCCCGCGGGCGACGCCGGTCCGGCGTGTTCACTGATTACCGCAGGTACCGGTCGTAGAGGAGGGTCCTGCGGCACAGATCCGGCGGGTGCGAACCGCTGTCGCGGTCGTCCCCGTGGAGCAGCGCGGAGGCGAATCCGCGCAGGTGAGCGGCGTAGGCACGCCACTGGCTGGTGTTCATGGTGATTCTCTTTCGGTGATGCGTCCTTGCACACCGATCCACGCGGGCAGGCGTGATCGGACGCGGGTGGGTGAGCACCCGCGCACCGGAACCGCGCCCCCGCCCGCGTCCGCGAATCACGCGTTAACGCACGGAGGGCGCCGCCCCGTCATGGGGGCGACGCCCTCCACAACGCGGACACTCTCTTACGGGAGGAGTCCGCGTCATGCTGCGCTCAGCGAGCGCTGCGGCCGATCAGCCTTTCGGTAATGCGCCCCGATCCCGGGGCGGGCATCACTTCAGGGTGACGGTGGCGCCAGCCTCTTCGAGCTGGGCCTTGGCCTTGTCAGCGGTCTCCTTGTTGGCACCCTCGAGCACGGTGCTCGGAGCGCCGTCAACGAGGGCCTTCGCCTCACCGAGGCCGAGGCTGGTGAGGGCGCGCACCTCCTTGATGACCTGGATCTTCTTGTCACCGGCGGCCTCGAGGACGACGTCGAAGGAGTCCTTCTCCTCGACCTCTTCGGCAGCGGCGCCCGCACCACCGGCGGCCGGAGCGGCCACGGCGACGGGGGCGGCGGCGGTGACCTCGAAGGTCTCCTCGAACTTCTTCACGAACTCGCTGAGCTCGATGAGCGTGAGCTCCTTGAACGCGTCGAGCAGCTCCTCAGTCGAAAGCTTTGCCATTGTTCTCTCCTTAGTGTGTGTGGTTACTCACCGCTGGCCTGGTCCGTACGGACTCAGGCAGCGGACTCCTGCTTCTCACGCAGCGCGTCGACCGTGCGAACGGCCTTCGAGAGCGGTGCGTTGAACAGATATGCGGCTCCGAACAGCGAGGCCTTGAAGGCGCCGGCCAGCTTGGCCAGCAGAACCTCACGGGACTCGAGGTCGGCGAGCTTGCCTACCTCTTCTGCGGTCAGCGGGTTACCGTCGAAGTAACCGCCCTTGACCACCAGCAGAGGGTTTGCCTTGGCGAAGTCACGCAGCGACTTCGCGACGGCGACAGGGTCACCGTGCACGAAGGCGATCGCGGACGGGCCAACGAGCTCCTCGTCGAACGACGAGATGCCCTTGTTGTTGGCCGCGATCTTGGTCAGCGTGTTCTTCACCACGGCGTAGGTCGCGTGCTCACTGATGGACTTGCGCAGCGTCTTGAGCTGAGCAACAGTGAGACCGCGGTACTCGGTCAGCAGAACGGCGGTCGAGCTCTCGAACAGTCCCTCGAGCTCGGCGACCGTGGCTTCCTTGTTCGCCATGGCCTACTCCTCAATCTTCTTCGTCGCACACCGCGGGAGCGATGTGCGCACCTCGACCGCTGGCAAAGAAAAAAGCTCCGGCGCAGGGCACGGAGCTGGCGACGCAGTGAGACTGCGAGACTGACTTCATACACCTGCGCGGGCCTCCACCTGAGTGGAACTTCGGACGTGCGAACACGTCGACCAGCGGTCTTCGGCTCCGGGTAGCTTACGCGACCGGTTCCGGCTGACGCAAATCGGCGGCCTCCTGCGGCGCCAGCGGCAGCGTCACCGTGAACACGGTGTCCCCCGGGACGCTCTGCACCGAGACCTCGCCGCCGTGCGCCTCGACGACGGCCCGCACGATGGCCAGCCCGAGCCCGGTGGATCCGGTGGCGCGGTTGCGTGAGGTGTCGCCGCGGGCGAAGCGCTCGAAGAGGGTCTGCTGCAGCTCCTCCGGGATGCCGGGGCCGGTGTCGGCGACGGTCACCACCGCGCGGTGCGCCGCGTCGTCGACCGCCAGGCCCACGGTGACCGCGGTGCCCTCCGGGGTGTGGACACGTGCGTTCGCGAGCAGGTTGACGACCACCTGGTGGAGGCGGGGGGCGTCGCCGAGCACCTCCACCGGCTCGTCGGGCAGCTCGATCCGCCACTCGTGCCCGGGGCCGGCGGCGTGGGCGTCGCTGACCGCGTCGATGAGCAGCAGCGAGAGGTCGACGGGATCGTGGTCCAGCTCGCGGCCCTCGTCGAGGCGCGCGAGCAGCAGGAGGTCCTCCACGAGGGAGGTCATGCGGGTCGCCTCGGACTCGATCCGGCCGATGGAGTGCGTGACGTCTTTCGGGAGCTCGTGCGGCGCCCGGCGGGTGAGCTCCGCGTAGCCGCGGATGGAGGCGAGCGGCGTCCGCAGCTCGTGGCTCGCGTCGGCGACGAACTGCCGCACCTTCTGCTCGCTGGCCTGGCGCGCCGTGAGCGCGGAGGCCACGTGGCCGAGCAGGTTGTTGAGCGCGGAGCCCACCTTGCCGACCTCGGTGTGCGGGTCGGTGTCCTCCTCCGGGACGCGCACCGCCAGGGCGACGTCGCCGCGGTCGAGCGGCATCGCTGCCACCTGCTCGGCCGTTCCCGCCACCCGCTCCAGCGGCCGCATCGCCAGCCGCACGATGAAGCTCGCGATCAGGAACGCGAAGATGAGCCCCGAGAGCGTGACCAGCAGGATGACCAGCGCGAGCCTCCCGACGGTCGCGTTCACATCGCTCAGCGGCAGGCCGATGATCACGCTGTCGCCGTTGTCGAGCTGCGCCGCCGCCACCCGGTACGAGCCGAGCGCCGAGCCGAGGTCGACCGTGCGCGGCTGCCCGTCGGAGGGCACCTTCAGCAGCGGCAGCGTGTCGATCGGCACCTGCTCCGGCTGGAGCGGCTGGTTCGGCGCGCTTGTCCGGTCGGCGAGGATCACGGGCGGGAACAGCAGGCCGCCGTTCTCGCTCCGGACGGCGCCGAGCGTCCCGGTCTGCTGACCGGGTGTCGCGACAACGCCGGCGGCGTCCGGGATGGTCGGCCCGCCGCCGTTGATGCGATCGGCCGCGTGCTCGCCGCGCTGCAGCGCCGACGTGAGCTGGCCGTCGAGCCGCTGCATGAGGTAGCCCTGCAGCGCGAAGACGCTGACGGTCCCGATGATCGTGCCGAGCACGGCGAGCATCGCGACGACGACGAGGACGACGCGGCTGCGGAGGGTCCAGGAGCGGAAGTGCCGGAACCGGTCGAACTGCTCGCGGAACCCGCCCGCGCGGGTCACGCCCGCCGGGCGGGTGGTGGTCACTGTGCTGCCCCGGTCACTGTGCCGCCTCGATCACTGGGCCGCCTTCACCATGTACCCGGCGCCGCGGACGGTGTGGATCATCGGGGCGCGGCCGGCATCGATCTTCTTGCGCAGATAAGAGATGTAGAGCTCGACCACGCTGGACGAGCCGCCGAAGTCGTAGCTCCACACCCGGTCGAGGATCTGCGCCTTGCTGAGCACGCGGCGCGGGTTGCGCATCAGGAAGCGCAGCAGCTCGAACTCGGTCGCGGTGAGCTGGATCAGCTCCCCGTCGCGGTGCACCTCGTAGCTGTCCTCGTCCAGCACCAGGTCGCCGACGATGAGCACGGGGTCGTCCTGGTCGGCGACAGCGGCCCGCGACCGGCGGAGCAGCCCGCGGAGGCGCGCGACCAGCTCCTCCAGGCTGAACGGCTTGGTGACGTAGTCGTCGCCGCCGGCGGTGAGACCGGCGATGCGGTCGTCGAGCGAGTCCTTCGCGGTGAGGAAGAGGACGGGCGCCTCGTTGCCGTCGGCCCGCATCCGCGACAGCACCTGGAGGCCGTCGATGTCGGGGAGCATGATGTCGAGCACGATCACGTCGGGCTTGAACTCGCGCGACAGCTGCAGCGCCTGCTGGCCGTTCGAAGCCGTGCGCACCTCCCAGTCCTCGTAGTGCAGCGCCATCGCCAGCAGGTCGGTAAGCGTCGACTCGTCGTCGACGACGAGCACGCGGATGGAGCTGCCGTCGGCGCGACGGAGGAGGACTCGGGGCTGGGTGGAGGCGCTGGTGGCGGCGCGAGCGTTCATGGTCACCTTTCCCATTATGAGGAGCCCGATTGACGCCGACTATGCGAAACCTATGGACCGTCTGTGAGCCTTCCGGGGCGGTCGGTCGAGGGGGACGGAAACCCGTCACAGCAGACCCATAGCCCGGCCACAGTGCCCCGAAAAGCGGCCTCTCTAGCGTCCGGAACGAACTCATCCGACCCACGACAGCAAGAGATGGAAGCACATGTTCGGGACCTATCTGAGGCGTGAACTGCAGGGCCGCCGCAAGCAGACGGTGATCGTCGCGATCGGCATGGCCCTCGCGATCGCACTGGTGATCATTGTGAACGCGGTGTCCGCCGGCGTGAAGGAGGCGCAGGCCAGCGTCCTCCAATCCGTGTACGGCGTCGGGACGGACATCACCGTCTCGATGCCGGCGACCGCGGGCAGCGGCACCCCGCAGGCCGGCGGCGGCCGGTTCGACTTCGGCGCCGGCGAGGGGACGGACACCGGCAGCGGCCGCGCCGTCGACACGTCGCGGCTGGAGCCGGAACGGGGCACGACGGTGATGGACGCCTCCACGCTGACGACCGCGAAGAAGGTGGACGACGTCTCGGCAGCGGCCGGCGTGCTCGCCCTCAACAACACGAGCTTCAGCGGGACGCTGCCCGACTTCCAGCAGATGCGGTCGCAGGGCGGCCAGACCGGGGAGCAGTCCGGCGAGCAGTCCGGCGGCGCGGTTCCGCAGCCGGCGCCGACGGGCGGCGCTGACGGTGCGGGCGGGAGCTCGTTCAACGTCGACTCCTTCTCGGTCCTCGGCCTCGACCCGGCCGGCGCGTCGGTCGGCCCGCTCGCGTCCGTCACGCTGACCGACGGCCGCACGTTCACCAAGGCCGACGTCGGCAAGGACGTGGTGGTGCTCGACGCGAGCTACGCGAAGTCGGCGAGCAAGGCCGTCGGCGACACGGTCACGATCGGCGGCACCGCGTTCACCGTGATCGGCATCGTCAGCGCCAGCGGGTCGGACGCGACCACCGCCTCCAACGCCTACATCCCGCTGGACGTCGCCCAGAAGCTGTCCGGGCAGACGGACAAGATCTCGTCGATCTACATCACCGCCGCCTCCTCCGGCGACATCGCACAGGTCAAGACGGACTTGTCGAAGGCCATCTCGGGCGCGACCGTCAGCACGCAGGCCGACCTGGCCTCCAGCGTCTCCGGCTCGCTCGGCAGCGCCGGCTCGCTCATCGCCAGCCTCGGCACGTGGCTCTCGGTGATCGTGCTCGCCGCCGCGTTCCTCATCGCGATCCTCTTCACCATCTCCGGCGTCACCCGCCGCACCCGCGAGTTCGGCACCCTCAAGGCCATCGGCTGGTCGAACCGGCGGATCGTCGGGCAGGTCGCCGGGGAGTCCGTCGTGCAGGGCGTCATCGGCGGCGTCGTGGGCGTCGCGGTGGGCCTCCTCGGCATCCTGATCGTCAACCTGGTGTCGCCCACGCTGACCGGCAGCGTCAGCTCCGGCTCCGCGCGTGCCACGGGTGCAGGAGGCGCGGCCGGTGCCGCGGCGAACGGCTCGGTCCCGACGAACGCGCCGGGCGGCGGGTTCGCCGGCGGATTCGCTGCGGCACGGCAGGCCGCCGCGTCGACCACCGATGTCGTGCTGCACGCGCCCGTGACTCTCTGGATCATCGTCGGCGCCGTCGCCCTCGCCGTGCTCGGCGGGCTGATCGCCGGAGCCATCGGCGGCTGGCGCGCCTCGCGGCTGCGCCCCGCCGCCGCCCTGCGATCGGTCGCCTGACGCGGCGCACCCTCCACCCTCCACCCCGTCGACGCTCGACCACGAAGGAAGTCACCCGTGTACACGCTCACGAACGTCACCAAGAAGTACAGCCAGTCCAAGCGCGAGGTCGTCGCGCTGAAGGACGTCACCCTCGAGATCCCGGACGGCCAGCTCGTCGCCATCCAGGGCCCGACCGGCGGCGGCAAGTCGACGCTGCTGCAGATGCTGGGCGCGCTGGACCGGCCGACCTCCGGCTCCATCGAGCTGGGCGCCACCAGCCTCTCCGGGCAGCGCGACGGCAGACTGACCGCCGTCCGCGCCACCGAGATCGGGTTCGTCTTCCAGGGCTTCAACCTCATCCCGACGCTCACGGCGCAGGAGAACGTGGAGACCGCGCTCGCCCCGCTGCGGGTGGGCGGCGAGGAGCGCAAGCGCCGGGCGGCGGAGGCTCTGGCGTCGGTCGGCCTCGCGGACCGGGGCAACCACCTCCCGTCCGAGCTCTCCGGCGGTCAGCAGCAGCGCGTCGCGATCGCCCGCGCGCTCGTGAAGAACCCCGAGGTGCTGCTGGCGGACGAGCCCACCGGCAACCTCGACGAGGAGACCCGCGACGAGATCATGGACCTGCTGGAGGGGCTGTGGCGCGACCGCGGGCTGACCGTGGTCATCGTCACGCACGACACGGCGGTCGCGAAGCGGGCGCAGCGCCGCCTCCACCTCAAGCACGGGGAGGTGAAGGAGGTCGCCTAGCCCGGCCTGGCCCTCAGCCCTCGGTGCGGATCACGATCATCCCCTGCGCCTCGGCGAGCGCCACGGCCTGGCGCTCGTCGATGGTGGCTCCGCGGAGGATGACGTCGTTCCACTCGATGCCGGTCAGGTCGCTCCCCGTGAGGTCGGCTCCGGTGAGGTCGGCTCCGGTCAGCTCCGCGGCGGAGAGGTCGCAGCCGGTGAAGGCGGCGTCGGTGCAGACGGCTCCGCCCAGGTCGGCCTCGCGGAGCCGCACCCCGGTGAAGGTCACCCCGCTCAGCTCGGCCCGCGTGAGCCCGGCGAAGGCCCAGGACCCGCCCTCGACCGTGAGGAGCGGGAACTCGCACCCGGTGAACGTGCTGCCGGTGAGCTTGCAGCGGCGGAACGTCGCGTTGAACAGGTTGCAGTACTCGAAGCGGCAGTTCACGAACGCCGAGTCGGTGTGCTCGCTGACGTTGAACCGGACGCGTCGGAAGGTGCAGTCCGTGAAGACCGCACCTTCCGTCGTCGCCTCGGTGAGGTCGACGTCCATGAACTCGACGCCGGTGTACTCGACGCCGCCGAGCTCACGGCCGTACCAGTCCTGACCCTGGATGGTCTCCATGCGGCGAGCCTAGCCGCGCGGTCAGTCCTGGTTGCTGAACGCCGCGTCGAAGGAGGCCGTCGGCTGCTTCCAGAGCAGCGAGCGGATGTAGCCCACCGCCTCCTTGGCGCCGTGGAGGCGGTCCATCCCGGCGTCCTCCCATTCGATCGAGATGGGGCCGGTGTAGCCGATCGACTCGAGCGCCCGGAAGGCGTCCTCCCACGGCACGTCGCCGTGCCCGGTCGAGACGAAGTCCCAGCCGCGGCGCGGGTCGCCCCAGGGCAGGTGCGAGCCCAGCACGCCGGCGCGCCCGTTGCGCGGCCGCAGCCGGGTGTCCTTGCAGTCCACGTGGTAGATCCGGTCCTTGAAGTCGACGATGAAGCCGACCGGGTCGATGTCCTGCCACATCATGTGCGAGGGGTCCCAGTTGAAGCCGAAGGCCTCCCGGTGGTCGATGGCCTCCAGCGTCCGGACGCTGGTCCAGTAGTCGTAGGCGATCTCGGACGGGTGCACCTCGTGCGCGAACCGTACGCCCTCGCCGTCGAAGACGTCGAGGATCGGGTTCCAGCGGTCGGCGAAGTCCTGGTAGCCACGCTCGAACACCTCGGCCGGGACCGGCGGGAACTGGGCGACGTAGGGCCAGATGCTCGACCCGGTGAAGCCGACGACCGTGTCGACGCCGAGCTTGCGGGCGACCTTCGCGGTCAGCTTGAGCTCTTCGGCGGCACGGCGGCGGACGCCCTCGGGGTCGCCGTCGCCCCACACCCTGGAGCCGACGATCGCCTGGTGGCGGAAGTCGATGGGGTCATCGCACACCGCCTGTCCCTTGAGGTGGTTGGAGATGGCCCAGACCTTGAGGCCGTACTTGTCGAGGAGGTCGATCCGGCTCTGCAGGTACGCGTCGTCCTCCGCGGCCCGCCAGACGTCGAGGTGCTCGCCGGAGCAGGCGATCTCGAGCCCGTCGTACCCCCACTCGGCGGCGTACGCGGCGACCTCTTCGAGGGTGAGGTCGGCCCACTGGCCGGTGAACAGGGTGACCGGGTGCGTGCGGCCCGATTCTGCGTCAGTCATTGTTCCGTTCCCATCTCGATCCAGGTGCCCGCCTCGGCCGAGTCGAGCACGGCGTCCGTGATCCGCACGGCACGCAGGCCGTCGGCGAAGCCCGGCAGGCCCTCGGGGGTCTCGCCGGCGATCGCGGCGTAGCTGTCCGCGACGAACGCGTTGAACGCGTCCTGATACCCCTGCGGGTGCCCGGACGGCACGATGCAGAGCCGCGCCGCGTCGGCGCTCAGCTGGTCGGCGTCGCGCGGCACCACCGTGCTGCCGGCCCGGCGGCCGACCCAGAGCGTCTCCGGCTGCTCCTGGTCGAAGGCGATGCTCTCATCGGTGCCCGCGATCTCGAGCCAGAGCCGGTTCTTGCGCCCCGGCGCGACCTGCGACACCAGGAGGGTGCCGAGCGCACCGCCGGCGGTCTCGACTACCACTGCGACGGCGTCCTCCGTGGTGATGGCCGAGTGGGCGGCCCGCTCGGCGAAGACGGTGCGCTTGGTCGCGGAGACCCGGGTGACCCGGTCGCCGGAGACGAACTCCACCAGGTCGACGAGGTGCGAGCCGATGTCGGCGAACGCACGCGAGCGCCCGCCCTGGGCCGCGTCCACGCGCCAGTTGTCGTCTCCCGACCCGAGCAGCCAGTCCTGGAGGTAGGAGGCGTTGATGCTGAGCACCCGCCCCGCCTCGCCGGACGCGAACCGCGCCCGCGCCTCCCGGACCATCGGATGGAACCGGTAGACGAACGGGACGGTCGCCACGCGACCCTCCGCCGCCGCGACCAGCCCCTCGGCCTCGGCGGTGGAGGTGGCGAGCGGCTTCTCGCACACCACGTCCTTCCCGGCCGCGAGCACGGCGGCGGCCTGCTCGGCGTGCAGCGCGTTGGGCGTGGTCACGTGGACCACGTCGATGGCGTCATCGGCGAGGAGCTGCTCGAGCGAGTCGTACGCGCGCGTGACGCCAAGCCGATCGGCGGCGGCGGCCGAGCGCTGCGGGGACGACGACACGATGCCGGCGACCTCCGCGCGCGCCGCGCGGATGGCACGGGAGTGGACCTCGGCCATGAACCCGCCGCCCACGATCGCCGCCCGCAGCCGCTCCCCCGCCCGGCTCTCGTCGCGCCGGGTGAGGCCACCGTTGACCTCGCTGCTTGCGGAGTCGGTCATGCGAGCGTGGCCTCCCGCGGGTTCCAGTCCTCCGGCAGGGCGGGAGCGACCTCCACGGTGCTCTCCACCTCCACCGGCACACCCGACGTGCCCGCCTCGATGGTCGCGACCATCACGTCGAGCACGTGGAACGCCTGCTCACCGGAGGCGCGCTCGGGCACCCCGGCCCGGATCGCGCGCGCCAGCTCCACGACGCCCGTCCCACGGGTGGAGGTGGACCCGGTCGACGGGACGGTCTCAACGCCGTCGTTGCCATGCACGAGCAGCTCGCCCTCGAAGGTGTTGGGGTCGGGCACCTCGATGGTGCCCTCGACGCCCGCGACCTCGAACAGTGTGCGACCGAGCTTGGAGTCGAAGCTGAAGACCGCCTGCGCCGTCTGCCCGCTCTCGAACTGGTAGAGGGCACTGACGTGCGTGGGAACCGTGACGGCGAACTCCTCGCCCGCTCGCGGTCCGGAGCCGATGCGCCGCGTCTCCTGCGCCTTCGACGCGACCGCGCTGACGCGGGCGACCGGGCCGAACAGCTGGACGAGCGCGGTCAGGTAGTACGGACCGAGGTCGAAGAGCGGTCCGGCGCCCTCCTGGAAGAGGAAGTCCGGGTTGGGGTGCCAGCGCTCGGGACCGGGGTTCTGCAGCAGGGTCAGAGCGGTCAGCGGTGCGCCGATCGCACCGCTCTCGACCAGCCGGCGGGCCGTCTGGATGCCGGCGCCGAGGAACGTGTCGGGTGCGGTCGCGACCCGGAGCCCCTTGGCGTGGGCGGTCTCGAGCAGCTCGGTCCCGCTGGCGCGGTCGAGCGCGAACGGCTTCTCGCTCCACACGTGTTTGCCCGCGGCGAGCGCCTGCAGCGCCACCTCGACGTGCACGCGCGGGATGGTGAGGTTGACGACGATCTCGACGCCCTCGTCGGCGAGCAGCTCCTCCACCGTGCCGGAGGCCGGCACACCGTACTTCTCGGCCTGCGCGCGGGCGCGGTCGAGGTCGATGTCGGCGACGAACCGCACGTCGAGGTCGGGGAACGAGGTGAGGTTGCCCAGATACTCGTTGCTGATGACACCGGCGCCGATCACGCCGACGCCCACCCGCCCGGCGCTCATGCGAGGCCCTTCGAGGTGAGGAAGGCGTAGCTGTCGGCGACGGCCTGGAAGCGGTCGCCGCGCGAGTCGTCGAGCTCGATCACGCGGAGCGCCTGCGGGGCGGCGGCGATGATCCGCTCGATCGGCAGCGATCCCTGGCCGACGGCGACCTGGTCCTTGGTCTCTGTCGTGCCCGGCCCGTCTTTCACGTGCAGCGCGACGACGCGCTCGCCGAGCCGGGGCAGCAGCTCCACCGGGTCGTGGCCGCCGACGGCGACCCAGTACGTGTCGACCTCGAGCACCACCTCGGGTGCGAGCTTCGAGGCGAAGAACTCCAGCGCCGTCGTGCCCTCCACGGTGCTCTCGAGCTCGTGCGCGTGGTTGTGGTAGCCGACCCGGACGCCGTGCTTGGCGGCGACCTCGGCCGCGGCGTTCAGCTGGTCGGCGATGGCGGCGACGTCGTCGGCCGACTGCCAGCGCTCTGGCGCGACGTACGGGTCGATGACCGTCTCGATGCCGAGCGCCTTGGCGGCCTCGAACACCTCGTCGACGTCGCCGCCGATGAAGCCCTGGTGCGTGGTCGGCGCAGTGAGCCCCGCCTCGCGCAGACCGTCGCGGAGGGCGTCACCGAACGACAGGAAGGCGAACGGCTCGACCTGGGTGAAGCCGATGTCGGCGATGCGGCGCAGGGTGCCCGCGGTGTCCTCGGAGAGAAGCTCGCGGACCGTGTACAGCTGTACGGAGAGTGTGGACGTCGACATGGTCTCCTCGTCGAGTGTGCGGTGGTGTTCGGTGGTCTGTCGCCGGCCGGCCGGATGCTCGCGGCCGCGGGGGTGAGTCCATTGAATCCGACCCTTCTGCCGGATGTCAATCAAAAGTCGACGTAATGAAAGCATTCTTTGGTCGCCTCTCCGGCGGTGTGGTTCAATACCGGCATGACCGACAGCCCGCGCGAATCCGTGCTCGTCGCTGCGGACGCCGCCGAGCTGCTGGCGATCCTGCGCGACGGCATCCCGCGCACGCGCGCGCAGCTGGCGGAGCTGACCGGCATGGCGCGCTCGACCATCGCGACCCGCATCGACACCCTCATGACGGCGGGCCTGGTCGCACCGGCCGGTGACGACGTGTCGAGCGGGGGGCGCCCTCCCGCCCGCATCCGCTTCTCGCCCGAGTCGCGCCTGGTGATCGCGATCGACCTCGGCGCAACGCACGGTGTCGTCGCCCTCGCCGACCTCGCCGGCAGCATCAAGGTCAGCGAGTCCACCAGGCTCGCGATCGAGGACGGCCCCGAGGTCATCCTGGACTGGGCGCTCGAGACCGCCCAGCGGCTGTTCGAGGACACCGGCCGCCCGTTCACCGACGTGATCGGCGTCGGCATCGGCGTGCCCGGCCCGGTCGAGCACTCGACCGGCGTGCCCGTGAGCCCGCCGATCATGCCCGGATGGGACCGCTTCGACATCCCCACGTACGTGCGCCGCATCTTCGACGTGCCCGTGCTGGTCGACAACGACGTGAACCTGCTCGCGCTCGGCGAGCAGTACGTCCACTGGCCGGACGAGACCGACCTGTTCTACGTGAAGGTCGCGACCGGCATCGGCGCCGGCATCATCAGCGGCGGGAGGCTGCAGCGCGGCGCGATGGGCTCGGCGGGCGACCTCGGCCACGTCCGCGTGCCGTTCGGCAGCGACACCCCCAGCCACGGTGCCCAGGACGCCGACCTCGAGGCCCTGGCGAGCGGCCCGGCCATCGCCCGCGCCCTCACCGCCGCCGGCTTCCCCGCCTACACCAGCGGGGACGTGGTCGACCTGGCCCGCACGGGCAACCCGCACGTCCACGAGGCGATCCGGCAGGCGGGGCGAGACCTCGGCGCCGTCGTCGCGACCTGCGTGAACCTCCTCAACCCGTCGATGGTCGTCGTCGGCGGGAGCATCTCGCGCGTCGGTGAGCAGCTGCTCGCCGGCATGCGGGAGGTCGTCTACCAGCGGTCGACGCCGCTGGCGACCCAGCACCTCACGATCACGCAGTCGCGCTCCGGCGAGACCGGCGGCGTGATCGGCGCGGCCATCATGGTGGTCCAGAAGGCGCTCGACACCGAGTCGGGCGTGCCGCGCACCCTCTTCCGCTGAGCCTCCCCGACGAAGCCTCCCCCCGACGAAAGGACTCCCCGATGAGCACCTCCGCACACTCCCCGCTGCGCGCAGGCGTGGTCGGCCTCGGCTGGGCCGGTCAGCAGCACATGGCCGCGTACGACAGCCTCCCCGGCGTCGAGCTCGTGGCCATCGCCGGCATGGAGGACGGCCCCCGTGCCGAGCTCGGCGAGCGCTACGGCGTCGAGCGCACCTACCGCGACTGGCAGGAGCTCGTGGCCGACGGCGGCCTCGACGTGGTGAGCGTCGCGGTCCCGACCTTCCTGCACGCACCCATCACCGTCGCCGCGCTCGACGCCGGCGTGCACGTGCTCAGCGAGAAGCCGATCGCGCGCACGGCCGACGAGGCGGCGAGCATGGTCGACGCGGCCCACCGCGCGGGCCGCGTGCTGGAGGTGGCGTTCAACCACCGCAGGCGCGGCGACATCGAGGCGCTGAAGGCCGCGATCGACGCCGGGCAGATCGGCCGGCCGTACCACGCTCGCGCCGTCTGGCTGCGGCGGGCCGGCATCCCCGCCCTCGGGAGCTGGTTCACCAACCGCGAGATGGCGGGCGGCGGGCCGCTCATCGACATCGGCGTGCACGTGCTCGACTACGCGCTGCACCTGTTCGGCGATCCGCGCGTGACGGCCGTCTCGGCGGTGACGCACGCAGAGCTCGGCGTCCGCGGCCGCGGCGGTGCGACGGCCGCGAAGCAGCAGGTCGGCTCCGCCTACGAGGTGGAGGACCTCGCCAGCCTCCTGCTGCGCCTCGAGGGCGGCGGCTCGATCGTCATCGAGACCAGCTGGGCCGCCTACCGGCCCGCCGGCGACGAGTTCGGCATCACGCTCTACGGCACCGAGGGCGGAGCCGACCTGCGCGTCGTCGACTACGCGCCGGCCGGGGAGCTCACGATCTTCACGGGCGACGGCGAGGAGACCGAGGACGTCCGAGTCGCCGCGGATCCCGGCCGTGGTCATCTCGCGGTGGTGGAGACCTTCCTCGAACACGTGCAGGACGAGTCCGGCTGGACGCGCTGGGACGGGTCGCTCGCCCTCGACCGCGCCCGTGTGATCGACGCGGCCTACGAGTCGGCGCGCATCGGCGCGGAGGTCCGGCTCGACCCGCCGACGACGGGCACGGACTCCGCATCCGCGGCGGCCGGGGCGACACCCGCCGACGCGTCGGCACCGGACGCGGCCGCACAGCACGCCGCCGCACCGGACGCGGCCGCCCTGCCGACGACCGCGTTCCTCCCGAACAGCACAGACGAAGGAGCCTGACATGACCGCCCTGCGCGTAACCGTGTGGAACGAAGGCGTCCACGAGATCACCCAGCCCGAGATCGCCGCGATCTACCCCGACGGCATCCACGGCGCCATCGCCGCGGGACTGCAGGAGGTGCTCGGGGATGACGTGGCCGTGCGCACCGCCACGCTCGCCGATCCCGAGCACGGCCTCACCGAGGAGGTGCTCGCCGACACCGACGTGCTGCTCTGGTGGGGCCACATCGCCCACGACCAGGTGGCGGACGAGGTCGTGGAGCGGGTGCGGCAGCACGTGCTCGGCGGCATGGGCCTCATCGTGCTGCACTCCGGCCACTTCTCGAAGATCTTCATCCGGATGCTCGGCACCACCTGCTCGCTGCGCTGGCGCAACCCGGAGGGCGGCGAGCGCGAGCTCGTCTGGACGGTGAACCCGACGCATCCCATCGCCGAGGGGGTCGAGCAGCCGATCGTCATCGATGCGCAGGAGATGTACGGCGAGTTCTTCGACATCCCGACGCCCGACGACCTGGTCTTCATCAGCTCCTTCACCGGCGGGGAGGTGTTCCGCTCCGGCGTGACCTTCACCCGCGGGCGCGGCCGCATCTTCTACTTCTCCCCCGGCGACCAGGAGTACCCGGTGTACTTCCACCCGCAGGTGCGGCGCGTGCTCGCGAACGGCGTGCGCTGGGCGGCGCCGGCGGCGGGACCGCGCGAGGCGCCGGCCGTCTCGAACCCGCAGCCGGTCTGAGCCGGCCGAGGAGATCGCCGTGACCGCCGCGCTGCCCGCACCCCGCCATCCCGATCCGGCCGACGCGCCCGCCCTGCGCTGGGGCGTGCTCGGCCCGGGCGCCATCGCCGCCGACTTCACCGATGCCCTGCACCGGCACACCACGCAACGGGTCGTCGCGTGCGGATCCCGCTCGGCCGAGCGCGCAGGCGCCTTCGCCGCCGCCCACGGCGTGGAGCGCGCCCACGGCTCCTACGAGGAGCTGGTCGCCGATCCCGCCGTCGACGTCGTCTACGTCGCGTCGCCGCACAGCGAGCACCTCGAGCACGCCCTCCTCGCCATCGCGGCGGGCAAGCACGTGCTGATCGAGAAGCCGATGGCGCCGACCGCCGCGCAGGCCCGCACCATCGTCGAGGCCGCGCGCCGGGCCGGGGTCTTCGCGATGGAGGCGATGTGGACGCGCTACCTGCCGCAGACCGACATCGCCCGGCAGCTGCTCACCGACGGCGCACTCGGCGAGATCCGGGTGGTCACCGCCGACTTCGGCTTCCCGGCGGCGTACGACCCGGAGGGGAGGCTGTGGAACCCGGCCCTCGCCGGCGGGGCGCTCCTCGACCTCGGCGTGTACGTCGTCTCGTTCGCCTCGTTCGCGCTCGGGACGCCCGCGAGCATCATCGCGACCGGGAGCCTCGCCCCGACCGGGGTGGACGAGCAGGTGTCCCTGCTCCTCGGCACCGCGGGCGGAGCGCACGCGCTGCTGAGCACCGGCCTGCGCGCCGCGACCCCGAGCCTCGCCACCATCTGCGGCGCCGAGGCTCGGATCGAGTTCGCGTCGCCGTTCTGGGGCCCGAGCGGGCTGCGCCTGCACCCCGCCGACGGCTCGGCACCCGTCGGCTGGACCGATCCCTACGGCCGGCCCCACCGCGACGGGATGTCATACGAGGCCGCCGCGCTCGCCCGCTACGTCGCGGATGGCCGGACCGAGTCGCCGCTGCATCCCCTCGCCGAGGTGGTCACCACGCTCGACACGCTGGACGAGGCGCGCCGCCAGGTGGGGGCCGCGGGCGTGGGATGACGCGCTCGCGGCGATGGCGCGGCAGAATGGACGGGTGCTCGACTTCGCTCCGCCCCGTGACGCCGACCTGTACCGGCCGGGCGTCCTGGCGGATCTCGGCCCTGCGCGTCCCTCCGCTCCCGCGCCGGTGCCGGTCATCCCGGCGGTCCCGGGCGCGACGGGCCACCTCGCCCGCGTCGTCGCGCGCTCCAGCGACCGTGTCGGCTGGCTGCGGGCGCGCAGCCGCGGCATCACCGCGACCGACGTCGCCAAGCTGTCGACGCCCCGGTCGGTGAAGGCGGCCGCCTACGACAAGCTGCACGGCAGCGGCTTCGGCGGCAACATGTTCACCCAGCACGGCCGGGTGCGCGAGCCGGAGATCGCCGGCTGGGTGGCCGCGACGCACGGCATCCACCCCTCCGACGTGCTGTTCCACGCCGAACGCGACCGCCGGCATCTCGCCACGCCCGACGGCCTGATCGTCCGCGAGAGCGGCCGCATCGAGCTGGCCGAGATCAAGACGACGAACAAGCCGTTCCGCAGCATCCCGCGCCCCTACCTGCGCCAGATCTGGTGGCAGCAGTACGTTCTCGGCGCCGAGCGCACGCTCTTCGTCTGGGAGCAGCACGACGGCTTCGTCCCGCTGCACGAGGAGCCGGAGTGCCGCTGGGTCGACCGCGACGACGCGGAGATCGCCAAGCTCGTCTCGCTCGCGGCGGACCTCATCGAGGTGCTGCGGCAGGCCACCTCGGCACCGGCGCAGCGCCTCTAGACGACCGCCTCCGCAGCCTCCGGACCGTCGGCGAGCGGCTCCGGGACGACGGCCACCGCGTCCAGCCCGCCCGGCATCACTGCGCCCGGCACGACTGCACCCGGCACGACTGCACCCGGCACCAGCGGCACCCGCGCCAGCGCGACGGAGTACACGGCGATCCAGAGGATCGCCACCGTGGTCCCGATCAGCTCCAGCCAGGCGCCGACGTCGGTCGCGACGTGCACGATCGCGAGCATCCCGCCGACGATGGTGATCGCCGCCACAGCGACGCAGCTCACGAGAGACACGCGGGACACCCGTGGCAGCCGCGTCGCGAAGGCCACCTGGAGCATCGCGAAACACGCCGCCGCGAAGCCGAGCACGGCCGACACGGTGTGCAGGAGGTCCTGCGCCGTCGACCGCGGGTCCGCGAGCGGGACCGGACAGTTCGCCGTGCAGGTCACCTGCGACGCGACGACGAAGCACACGGCGGCGAAGCCCAGCGACAACGCCGGCGCCCACCGGTCGAGCCAGCGGACCGAGGAGCGCACATGCCCGCTCGCCAGCGCGATGGCGAAACCTCCCGCCGCGATCAGCAGCAGCGCGACCGCGAAGACGGCGGCGGTCGGCGCGCCCTGCGCACCGATCTCGCTCACGTACACCGGCCGGTCGATGGTCAGCCGGGCCGCCCAGATGAGGGCGAGGCCGCCCAGCACGCACGCCGTGCCGATCGCGAGCAGCGCGGGCGCCGCCCGCCGCCGGCCGTGCACGAGTGCCGGGGAGGTGAACGCCACTCGCGCGATCAGCAGCAGTCGACGCACGGTTGGGCTCCTTCACCGGCTCGGGGCGTACGGTCGAAGCATCCTAACCGGTCCCCCGCTGGACACGTCCTGGGGGTATGCGAAACAGACTGTTCACACGCGGTCGCTCCCGCGTAACACCCGGGAAGCATTGCCGGGATTGACTGGAGGCACCGCACGCGAGCGGCCTGCGACGACGAGGGGAACGACCGATGACGATGCCGACCACGATGCGGGCCGCCCTTCTCGATGCGCCCGGCGAGCCCGAGGCGCTGCGCGTGGGCGAGCTCCCGGTGCCCGACAAGGTGAACGCCGAGTTCCTCATCAAGGTGGTCGCGTCGAGCATCAACCCGATCGACGCGAAGACGCGGGCCGGGCGCGGCGTGTTCGGGGCCATCCACCGGTTCCCGGCGGTGCTGGGCCACGATTTCAGCGGTGTGGTCGTGGAGTCGCCGTACAGCGCGCACCCCATCCGCCCGGGCGACGAGGTGTTCGGGATGGTCATGGTCCCGCGCTACAGCGGAAGCTACGCCGAATACGTGTCGGTCCCCAGCCTGAGCGTGGTGCGCAAGCCCTCCACTCTGTCGCACATCGAGGCGGCCGCCGCACCCGTGGCCGCGCTCACCGCGTGGGGCATGGTGGTGGAGGTGGCCAAGGCCCACGAGGGTCAGCGCATGCTCATCCACGCCGGCAGCGGCGGGGTCGGGCACTTCGCGGTGCAGTTCGCGTCGTACTTCGGCGCGCACGTCATCGCCACGGCCTCCGGCTCGAACGTGTCGTGGCTGCGGTCCCTCGGCGCCGCCGAGGTCGTCGACTACACGACAACGCGCTTCGAGGACGTCGCGCGCGACGTCGATGTCGTGATCGACCTCGTCGGCAACGTGCACGACGACACGGGCACCCGCTCGCTCACCGCCCTGCGCCCCGGTGGCCTGATCGTCAACGCGCCCACCGGGAGCTGGCCGGGCTTCGCCGAGGAGGTCGAGGCGGCGGGGATGCGCGGCACCGACTACAAAGTCGCACCCGACGGCAACACGCTCGCCGTGATCGCGCGACTGCTGGGCTCGGGGAACGTCCGCGTGCACGTCGACGAGATCTTCCCGCTCGACCGCATCGCCGAGGCGCATCGGGCGATCGAGGGCGGCCACACCCGCGGCAAGATCGTCGTGAAGGTGGCAGAAGGCTAGCCTCCCGGACCTAGGCCGGCACCGCCGAGGGCAGCAGCGCCCGCTCCATCACCCAGTCGTCCTCCCAGCGGTCGCCGACCAGGAACCGCTTGGACCCGACCCGCTCGAAGCCGTGCTTGGCATAGAAGCGCTGCGCCCGCGCGTTCAGCTCGTTGACGCCCAGCCACAGGCCAGCGGCGCCGCACTCCGCCGCGACCCGCATGCTCTCGGCCATCAGCCTCCCCGCGATGCCCGCGCCGTGGTGACCGGGCAGCACGTAGCACTTGCTGAGCTCGGCGGTGGGGAGGATGCGGACGGCCGCGCGCGCGTCGGCGTCGTGCGGCGCCCCCAGATTCAGCAGCGTGTAACCGACGGCCGTGCCGTCGAGCTCCTCCGCCAGCAGCAGCCGGCGAGCAGGATCGGCGAGGTACTCCGCGAAGCGCTCGACCGACAGGACGCTCGCGATGAACGCCGCCTTGGCGGCGTCGGTGGTGTGCGGCGGGCAGGCGAGCGGGAAGGTGGCGGCGGCCACGGCGGCCAGCGCCTCCTCGTCGCCGCGACAGGCGGGGCGGATGCGGACGGTCACCGCTCCAGCGTAGCCGCCGCGTGATCCTTCCGGCCCGGATGCGCCCCGCACGGCGACCGGCCGCCTCCCGACCGGGAGACGGCCGGTCGATGGCCCCGCTACGGAGGGGCCGTACTAGTGGCGGCCGTGCGCCACCAGGCTCAGCAGGTCGAACGACACGTCGCCGAGGCCGGTCACCGGGTCGTAGCCCTTGGCGGTCTTGAGCGAGGTGTCCTGATCGAACGAGACGAGGTAGCTGTTGCCGCTCGTCGCGCTGGTGTAAGCCACCGCCTGGGTCGGGTTCTGCGGCAGCACGTCGCGGAACGCGTTCGGCAGCACGCGGTCGACCGCGTACAGCGTCGGGTTGGCGAAGCCGATGGTCGTCTTCGTCGCCTGCTGCACGATGGCGATCTGCGCCGCGACGATCGGCGAGGCCAGCGACGTTCCGCCGTAGGTCTCGTTGATGTAGTCGCCGGTCGCGAGCGTCTCGTCGTCGATGATCGGCCGGATGCCGATCAGGAACCCGGTGTACGGGTCGGCGAGGGCAGCCACGTCCGGCGAGACCCGCATCCCGTTCGCCAGTGCGGCGGGAACGATGCCGCGCTGGTAGTCGGGCTGCGCGAACACCGCGCTCGCGCCTCCACCGGCTCCGCCGACGAAGCGGGTGCCTGGCAGCGGCTCGGCGTAGCTCAGGCTGCCGTCCGGGTTCTTCACGATCTGGTCGACCGTGTCGCCCCAGCCCGTCTCGTAGGCGATCTTGCCGTTCTTGTCGATCGCCATGCTGGTGCCGCCGACCGAGGTGACCCACGGCGAGGACGCCGGGAAGTCCGGCGACGGGTAGCCGAGGTTCGCCTCCTCGTCGCCGTTGTCACCGCTGGAGAAGTAGAGCCCGATCCCCTCGCCCGCAGCCTGCAGCTGGAGGTTGACCTCGCCCTGGATGACGTCGGCCGGGACCGCCTCGCCCAGGTTGCCGTAGCTGTTGCTCACGATGGTGGCCAGCTTGTTGTCGAGGATCTTCGACATGGCCACGTCGAGGCCGCCGCCGCAGTTGGTGCCGCCGACGTAGAGGATGCGGGCGCCGGGAGCGACCGCGTGCACCGACTCGACGTCGAGGGTCTGCTCGCCCTGCCAGCCGCTCGGGTACTGGCACAGGGCCTGATCGGTGAAGGCGCTGGCCGGGGGCACCAGCTGCTGGTAGCTGGAGTTGGTGAGCCCGGGCTCGCCGTTCTGTTGGCTGTAGGTGTTGACGTCCTTGACGATCGTGGGGCTGGCGTACGCGTCGATGATCGCGACCGTCTGCCCGCTGCCGTTGACGCCCTTCTTGGACAGGTCCGTCAGGCCGTACGCGCTGCGCAGCTGCTGCGGGGTGTACCCGCAGTTGTAGGTGCTGTACTGCGTCTGCCCGTTGTACGCGGGCGGCACGGTGACGACGTGCTCACCGATGTAGTGCGAGCACGGCGTCTCGATGACGGGAGCCGCTGCCGCCGCCTGCTTGCGTGCCACCTGCGGTTCTCCGGAGGGGCCGAGGTCGCCCTGCTGGATCGACTCCGGGCGGGTCAGCGTGCGCGACTGCTCGATGCTCACGCCCGACACCTTCGCGCCGATGGCGGCGGGGAGGGACGGCGCGCTCGCCGGTGCGACGAGCTGCCGGCCGGCGTAGTCGAACGCGTGCAGCGACGTGCCGAAGATCGAGCCCAGCTGCTCCGGCGTGCCGCGGAACACGACGTACTGCCGGCTGTCGGGGACGGCGGTGATCGTGAGACCGGCCGCCTTGAGGAAGTTGACGACCGCGTCGGAGTCGGCCTTGGTCGGCGAGAACCGCTTGATCCACTGCTGCGGGCTGAGCGCCTTGCGGTAGCCGGCGATGGCCGGGTTCGAGACCTGCTTGGCCAGCGCCTCCGCCCCGGCCTGGTCGCGCAGCGGGAGGTAGATCTCGCCCTCCACCGTCTGATCGGCGGGCGCCGCCCCTGCGTCGTTCGCGGCGGTCGCCCACGAGGGGACCGAATCGGCGTAGGTCACCCGGTCGGCGGCCTGCGCGGCGGATGCTCCCGCCAATGACAAAGCCACCACGGCGCTCGTGGTGGCGATGATTCCGAGAGCTCTCTTGTGGAGTGCTCGTGTGGTGCGAAGGGTCATGGAAACGTCCTCTTTCCTTCGGGCGGACTCGGCTGTGAGCCGGCGCGCGGCGCGCGTTGAGAACAGACACTAGACCCGCTCGTTCTACCACCACAAGACGGGTAGACAGGTCCGTCACAGTGATTGACGACCATGAACGTTTTCTCAGGGACGGACGACCCGGTGGAACGGCGAAGGCCCGCCCCACCGGAATGCGGTGGGACGGGCCTTCGAGACGCGCGGAAGCGGGTCAGATCGCGTTGACGTCCAGCGGGATGCCGGGGCCGAACGTGGTCGACACGGCGCCCTTCTGGATGTAACGACCCTTCGCGGCGGACGGCTTGAGACGCACGACCTCCTCGAGGGCGGTCTTGATGTTCTCGTCGAGCTGCTCAGCGGTGAAGCCGGCCTTGCCCACGACGAAGTGCACGTTGGCGTGCTTGTCGACGCGGAACTCGATCTTTCCGCCCTTGATGTCCGAGACGGCCTTGGCGACGTCGGGGGTGACGGTGCCGGTCTTCGGGTTCGGCATCAGGCCGCGCGGGCCGAGCACCTTGCCGAGACGACCGACCTGGCCCATGAGCTCCGGCACGGCGACCGCCGCGTCGAAGTCGGTGTAGCCGCCGGCGACCTTCTCGATGAGCTCGGCGCCGCCGACCTCGTCGGCACCGGCCGCGATCGCGGCCTCGGCCGCCGGGCCGTTCGCGAACACGATGACGCGGGCGGTCTTGCCGGTACCGTGAGGAAGGATGACGGTACCGCGGACCATCTGGTCGGCCTTGCGCGGGTCGACGCCGAGCTTCAGCGCGACCTCGACGGTCGAGTCGAACTTGCTGGAGCCGGTCTCACGCGCGAGCGCGACGGCCTCCGACGGGGTGTAGAACTTTCCGGCCTCGATCTT
This sequence comes from Leifsonia sp. KNZ12-8B, assembly GCF_056755495.1. Classification (NCBI taxonomy): domain Bacteria; kingdom Bacillati; phylum Actinomycetota; class Actinomycetes; order Micrococcales; family Microbacteriaceae; genus Leifsonia; species Leifsonia sp. KNZ12-8B. The sequence continues at coordinate 8,210 of NZ_JBPGXM010000011.1, read as the reverse complement.
CTCGGCCGCGGCCCGGTAGGCCTTGGACTTCTGTGCCATGTGGTTTCTCCTTACGAGAATGTGGTGCGAGCCTGGCCGGCTCTGCCACGGATGTCTGTGGAGGTCGGGGCCTTACGCCTCGACGGTGATGCCCATCGAGCGGGCCGTGCCGGCGATGATCTTCGACGCCGCGTCGACGTCGTTGGCGTTGAGGTCGACCATCTTCTGCTCGGCGATCTGGCGCACCTGCTCCTGGGTCAGCTTGCCGACCTTGGTGGTGTGCGGGACGCCGGAGCCCTTGGCGACGCCGGCGGCCTTCTTGATCAGCTCGGCGGCCGGCGGGGTCTTCAGGACGAACGTGAACGAGCGGTCCTCGTACACGGTGATCTCGACCGGGATGACGTTGCCGCGCTGCGACTCGGTCGCCGCGTTGTACGCCTTGCAGAACTCCATGATGTTCACGCCGTGCTGACCCAGCGCCGGACCGATCGGCGGGGCGGGGTTGGCGGCGCCGGCGTTGATCTGAAGCTTGATCAGACCGGTGACCTTCTTCTTCGGTGCCATGTCTCTTCCTTCTTTGTTGTTCGAGCGGCGTGGGACTGCGCCCGTGCTGCTCTCCCGGTTTCTCGGCCCTTCCGAGACCCGGTGATCGTAGAAAAACTTCGGGGGTCTAGAGCTTCGTGACCTGGTCGAAGCTGAGCTCGACCGGCGTCTCGCGCTCGAACAGCGACACGAGCACGGTGAGCTTGCCGCTCTCCGGCTTGATCTCGCTGATCGACCCGGGGAGGCCCGCGAACGAGCCCTCCTTGATGGTGATGGTCTCGCCGATCTCGAAGTCGACCTCGGCGGGGATGACGCGCGCGGCGGCCTTCTGGCCCTTGGCGGCGCCCTTGGCCGGGGCGGCGTCGACCTGGACGAGGCTCTTCAGCATCGAGAAGGCCTCCTCGAAGCGGAGCGGCGTCGGGTTGTGCGCGTTGCCCACGAAGCCGGTGACGCCCGGCGTGTGGCGGACGACCGACCAGCTGTCCTCGTTGAGGTCCATGCGGACGAGCACGTAGCCGGGGATGCGCACGCGGTTGACCATCTTGCGCTGGCCGTTCTTGATCTCGACCACGTCCTCCATGGGGACCTGCACCTCGTAGATGTAGTCCTCCATGTTCATCGAGACCATGCGGTTCTCGATGTTGGACTTCACGCGGCGCTCGAAGCCGGCGTACGAGTGGATGACGTACCACTTGCCGATCTTGGAGCGGAGCTCAGTGCGGAACGCCTCGTAGGGATCGGCCGTGGCCTCCTCCTCCTCGTCCTCGACGGCCTCTGCGGCGGCCTCGGCCTCGTCCTCGCTGTCGACCTCGAGGGCCTCGTCGACGGCGCGGTCGGCCTCGGGGTCGACCGCCTCCGCCATCGCGTCGAGCACGGCGTCGAGGTCGATCTCGGTGCCGTCGTCGGCGACGACGTGCAGCGCCTCGTGCTCGGCGGCGTCGGACGCCTCGTCCTCGCTCGCGAGAACGTTGCCGGTCTGCGCCTCGTCGTCTTCGGAGGACTGCTCGGCAGCGGGGGCCCAGTCCACGTCGTCGCGATTGGTCTCAGACACTGAATTCATTCCATTTCTGTCGGGGAGGCCTCTCGGCCAGGGGGGAGGTGGCTAGGTCGGGTTTCCGAAGACCCAGACCACACCCAGACCGAACACCCAATCCAGGAACGACACCAGGGCCATCATGATCACGACGAAGACGAGGACGACCCCCGTGTAGCTGAGGAGCTCCTTGCGCGTCGGCGTGACGACCTTCTTGAGCTCGCCGATGACCTGTCGGATGAACAGGGCGATCCGCGCGAAGGGGTTGCGCCGTGCAGCGCGCTCCTTCTTCGCGTTGGCGACGATCTCCTCGCTCGGCTCGTCGATTACTTTTCGGGCCACCTCGTTAACACCTTTCGTGGGCCGGCATCACCTGCCGACTTGCAGGGCGGACAGGAATCGAACCTGCAACCTGCGGTTTTGGAGACCGCTGCTCTGCCAATTGAGCTACCGCCCTAGGGAGACGAATCGCGAAGCCGCTCACGTTCCCGATCCAGGCTAACGGATCGCGCATCCGAAAGTGCTCGGAGTGCTCGATCCCGCCGGGACGTCCGGTGGTCGCCTCAGGAGACGAGCTTCGGAAAAAGGGCGCAGAAAAGCTTGGCAGATTCAACCACCGCGTCAAGTGTACGGGACGCGGCGCGTGCCGCGCAAAGCAGCTCGCTCAGAGCAGCTTGCGCTCCAGCGCCCAGGCGGTCAGCTCGTGCCGGGAGGACAGCTGGAGCTTGCGGAGGACGGCCGAGACATGCGTCTCGACCGTCTTGATCGAGATGAACAGCTCGGCGGCGACCTCCTTGTACGCGTAGCCGCGCGCGATCAGCCGCATGACCTCCCGCTCGCGCGCCGAGAGCCGGTCGAGCTCGTCCGTGGACTCGGCCTGCTCCCCCGCCGCCGCGCCGAAGGCGTCCAGCACGAAGCCCGCGAGCCGCGGGGAGAAGACCGCATCGCCGCCGGCGACGGCGACGACCGCGTCGCTGACCTGCCCGCCGGAACTGCCCTTCGTGAGGTAGCCGCGGGCTCCGGCCCGGATGACGCCGACGACGTCCTCCGCCGCGTCCGACACGCTCAGCGCGAGGAACCGGGTGTCCGGGCAGGCGGCGGCCGTGCGGCGCACCACCTCCGCTCCCCCGCCTCCCGCGCCGCCGGGGAGGTGCACGTCGAGCAGCACCACGGCGGGACGGGAGGCGGTGATCGCGGCGACCGCGGCCTCCACGTCGGCCGCCTCCGCCACCACGCGGACGCGCTCGTCGAGGTCGGCCCTCAGCCCGGACCGGAAGATCGAGTGGTCGTCCACGATCACGACCGTGATGGGGTCTGCGACGGCAGCCTGCGTGCTGTCGCCGGTGGTGCTGTCGGTCATGGCGTCTCCCTCCCGGAGTCGTCGGCGAAGGGGACCTCGATGCTCAGGTGGACCTCGGTGCCGGTGGGCCGGGACGTCACCGTCGCCTGGCCTCCCGCACGTCGCATGCGCCCGATGATCGACTCGCGCACGCCGAGCCTGCCCTCGGGGAGCGCCTCCACATCGAAGCCCTGCCCGCGGTCGCGCACGAACACGTCGACGGAGCCCGACGCGGCCTCCACGTACACGGAGACCTCGCCGCCCGCGTGCCGCGCGGCGTTCAGCATCGCCTCGCGTGCGGCGGCCGCGAGCTCGGGCGGGGCGTTCCGCACCGCCTCCCCCACCGTCACGATGTCGAAGTGCACGCCGTGGTCGACCTCCAGCGCGGCCGCGGCGGAGTGCAGCTCGGCGGCGAGGTCGCCCTCCTCGCGGTCGGGCGCGTGCGCGGCGTCGGCGTACAGCCAGTCGCGCAGCTCGCGCTCCTGGGCCCTGGCGATGCGGCCGACCTCGCTGGCCGCGCCCGCACGGTTCTGGATCAGCGCGAGGGTCTGGAGCACCGAGTCGTGGAGGTGCGCGGCCATCTCGGCGCGCTGCTCCTCCTTGATGCGCGCCGTGCGCTCGGCGATCAGCTCGCGCCAGAGCCGGAGCGCCCACGGCGCCACGAGCACCGCGGCGCCGGCGAACGCGGACGCGACGATGCCGAGCCAGAGCGGGCCCGTGCCTCCGTCGTTCTGCAGCACGCCGAGCACCAGCGCCAGGCCGACCAGAAAGGCGCCGGCGGTGAGCCGGAACGCGGTCGCGCTGAGTGGTGCGGGCATCAGGCTGTCGTCCTCCACGAGCTGATCCCAGCTGACGGCGGACACGATGAGCAGGATCGCGGCGACGAGCGCGCCGCCGCCCGCCCCGGACGAGCCTGCCGCGACGAGCACGACCGCGACGAGTCCGGAGGCGGCGCCGGCCACGCCGAGCACCCACGGGACGTGCACACGGCGGCGCACCCCGTCCGCCGGCTCATCGGCGGCGGCCGGCCGCAACGGGGTGAGCGCCCAGAGCCAGAGATAGAGCAGGATGCCGGCGCCGCCCAGCAGCGACGTCCCGGCGAAGATCCAGCGCACCGCCGTGACCGGCCAGCCCAGGTGGTCGGCGACCGCCACAGACACGCCCCCGATCACGCAGTCGCGCGGGCGGGCCAGCGGGACGCGCGACTCACGCCGGGGCGCGCGGCTCGGCGCACCGCCGGCGACGGGCACGGTCGGGGTCATGACCAGAATCCAAGCAGACCCCGGGCCGGGCGCACAGTCCGGCCGCCGCGGAATCAGGGTCCGCTCAGGGTGTCACCCCATGTCGGGAAGGCCGGCGGGCGCGCCAGGATCGAACCATGTCACATCACGGCTCGACTCCTCCGCCGCCGCCCCACGGCGCCACCGGCGGCACCGGCTCCCCCTCTTCGCCCTACGGCGACCCCTACCGCGGTCCGTACGGCGGCCCGCAGACCGGCCTCTCCGGCCGCGGAACGCGCTTCTTCGACTGGATGCGCGGCCTCGGCGTCGTCAGGGCGGACGGCTGGATCGGCGGCGTCTGCGCGGGCGTCGCCTACCGCATCGGGATCGACCCCCTGATCGTGCGCGGCATCGTCGTCGTCGCCGCTGTGCTCGGCGCGCCGATGCTGCTGCTCTACGCGGTCGCCTGGGCGCTGCTGCCCGACCGCGACGGCCGCATCCACCTGCAGCGCCTGTTCGAGGGCGACGTCCAGCCTCCCATCGTCGGCATCGGCGTGCTGCTGGTGCTGTCGCTTCTGCCGTGGTCGAGCGGACTCTGGTGGTTCGGCGGACCATGGGGCATCGACCAGGGCTGGGGCGAGATCGTCGGCCGCCCCGATCACCACCGATGCCGCACGCGATGCGACCGCCGAGACGGTTCCGCTGCCCGCGGACGCCGGTGTCGAGCGCCCGACGCTCGACATCGCGGCCGAGCCGAGCGCGCCTCCCGCGCCCGGGGCCGACGCCAGCGCGTCCGACGTCGCCGACTGGCAGGCGCGCCAGGCCCAGTGGAAGGTCGAGCACGCGCAGTGGAAGCAGCGGCTGGACGCCGACATGCGGGCCGTCAAGGCGCAGCGGGCGGCCGAGCTGCGGTCGCAGGCGGCGGAGGCGGCGGCCAGGTCCGCCGCGCAGCGACGCGCCTACCGGGCGGCCAATCCGCGGGTCGGCGCCGGGATCGGCTGGCTCACGATCGGGCTGGCCCTCATCGCCGGCGCGCTGACGTCGGCGCTCTGGACGACCCTGACCGGCCTGTCCGGTTACAGCCTGACCGCCTCCCTGGCCGCGGCAACGCTCGTCATCGGCGCCGTGGTGCTGATCGCGGGGCTGGCGCGGCGCCGCAGCGGCTTCCTGATCACGCTCGGCATCATCCTCGCCGTGCTGACGGGCGCGAGCGCGTTCGTGCCGGAAGGCCCGCGCCTGGCCTTCGACCCGTCGGCCGTGACGCCGGCGGACGCGAACGGCTGGACGCTGCAGCTCGACGACCTCCACCTCCACCTCGAAGGGAACTGACGAATGACGAACGGGAACCCCGACGAGGGGCGCATGGACGCCGATCGGGCACCTCTGGCGGACGAGACGGCGCAGACGGCGCAGACGGCTCCCACGGTGCCGCTTCCGCCGGCCGAGCCGTGGCTGACGACGGCGGCGTTCGACACGATGGACTCCTCAGACCGGTCGCGACCCGCGGGGCGGCCGCCGGTGCGCTGGGGCGGCGTGGTGTGGGGGCTGCTGCTCGTGCTCTTCGCGGGCGGGACGCTGTGGGTGCTCTCCGCGCCGGCGCGGCTGGTCGCATGGGACCTGTGGGTCTCGACGCTGACGCCGGCCACCGCGTGGGCCCTCGGGATCGCCGTGGTGGGGCTGGTGATCGTCGTGTCCGGCCTGCTCGGGGCGATCCGGTCGGCACAGCGGAGGAGGGCGCAGGAGCGCGCCTGACCTTGCCGCCTCCACTCTCCACAGCTCCCAGACGGCTCCGACTTCTCCACAGATCGCCCCCGCGGCGCCTGGAGCGTCGGAGCCGTCTGCGAGCATGACAGGCATGAGCACCACCAGAGAGCACGCCGTCACCCTCCTCCGCACCCTCGTCGGGCATCCCGATGCCGACTTCCACGAGGGGCAGTACGAGGCGATCGCCGCGCTCGTCGACGACCGGCGGCGCGCGCTCGTGGTGCAACGGACCGGCTGGGGCAAGTCGGCGGTCTACTTCGTCGCGACGATGCTGCTGCGGGAGCGCGGCGCCGGCCCCACCATCCTCGTCTCGCCCCTCCTCGCGCTGATGCGGGATCAGGTCGCCGCCGCGGAGCGCGCCGGCGTGCGAGCGGTGACGATCAACTCGGCGAACCGCCACGAATGGACCGACGTCGCCGCACGCCTGGCCGAGGACTCCGTCGATGTGCTGCTCGTCTCACCGGAGCGACTGAATAATCCCGACTTCCGCGAGCAGCACCTGCCCGATCTCGTGGCCCGCAGCGGGCTCCTCGTCGTCGACGAGGCGCACTGCATCTCGGACTGGGGGCACGACTTCCGGCCGGACTACCGGCGGCTGCGCGACCTGATCGCCGCGCTGCCCGGAGGAGTGCCGGTGCTCGCCACCACCGCGACGGCGAACGAGCGCGTGGTGGCCGACGTCGTCGAACAGCTCGGCAGCGCCGCGCACGGCGACGTCCTCACGATCCGCGGCCCGCTGGCCAGGCGGTCGCTGCGGCTCGGCGTGCAGACCCTCCCGGATGCGACGTCACGCCTCGCGTGGCTGGCCACCAACATCGGGGCGCTCCCCGGGAGCGGCATCGTGTACACGCTGACCGTGTCCGCGGCGGAGGACACCGCGCGCGTGCTGCGGCGGGCCGGGATCGATGCGCACGCCTACACCGGCCAGACCGATACGGCCGAGCGCGAGGAGCTCGAGGGCAGGCTGAAGCGCAACGAGGTGAAAGCGCTGGTCGCCACGAGCGCGCTCGGGATGGGGTTCGACAAGCCCGACCTCGGGTTCGTGGTCCATCTCGGCGCCCCCTCCTCACCCGTCGCCTACTACCAGCAGGTGGGCCGCGCGGGGCGTGCGACCGAGAACGCCGACGTGCTGCTGCTGCCGGGGCCCGAGGACCGCGCCATCTGGCAGTACTTCGCCACGGCCTCCATGCCCTCGGAGGAGAAGGCGAACGCGGTGCTCGCAGAGCTCGGCAGCGAGCCGCTCTCCACCCGGGCCCTCGAGAGCAGGGTCGACCTGCGCGCGACGACGCTCGAGCTGCTGCTGAAGGTGCTCGATGTCGACGGCGCGGTCCGCAGGGTCTCCGGCGGCTGGGTCTCGACCGGCGCGCCGTGGAGCTACGACCGCGACCGCTACGAGCGCATCGCCGCCGCGCGCGAGACGGAGCAGGCGGCCATGCTCGAGTACGAGTCCACCGGCGAGTGCCGCATGCAGTTCCTCCAGCGCTCCCTCGACGACCCGGCGGCGGCGCCCTGCGGACGCTGCGACAACTGTGCGGGCGTCTGGTACCCGAGCGCGATCGCCGACGACGTCAGCGGGTCCGTCTCCGCGGTGCTCTCGCGTGCCGGGGTGGAGGTCGAGCCGCGCAAGCTGTGGCCCACCGGGGCCGACCGCCTGGGTGTGCCGGTCCGCGGCAAGATCGCGCCGGACGAGCAGGCGCGCGCGGGCCGGGCGCTGGCGCGGCTGACGGACCTCGGCTGGGGCGGGAGGCTGCGCGAGCTGCTGTCGGACGATGCCCCGGATGCGCCCTGCCCCCCGGAGGTGCTGGCCGCCTGCATCCGCGTGCTCGCCGACTGGGACTGGGAGGAGCGGCCGGTGGCGGTCGCCACGGTGCCGTCGCGCCGGCGTCCGGCCTTCACCGAGTCGCTCGCCAGGGGCCTCGCCGACGCGGGGAGGCTGGCCTATCTGGGCGCGCTGGCGCCACGGGGCGGCGGCCCGTCGGGCGCCCCCGGCGGAAACAGCGCCTTCCGGCTGGCGGGCGTGTGGGATCGGTTCGACGCCGGTGGTCTCGCCATCCCCTCCACCGGGCCGGTGCTCCTCGTGGACGACCTCATCGACAGTCGTTGGACCATGACAGTGGCCGCACGGGAGCTGCTCCGAGCGGGCGCTCCCGCCGTGCTGCCGTTCGCGGCCGGCGTGCGCGGCTAGCCGTCATGCCGAGATTTCCCGCGCCGGCGGTCGGACCGGCGGCGCGGTCATCGTCGCGCCGCCGGAGCTGCCCGGGCGTGGCGTCAGATGAAGTCGCCGCCGCCGAAGTCTCCGCCGCCGAAGTCGCCGAAGCCCCCACCGTCGCCG
>NZ_JBPGXM010000010.1:0-55200 GCF_056755495.1 Leifsonia sp. KNZ12-8B | reverse complement strand
GGTGCGGCTCGTGCCGCGTCCGGCTCCACCTCCCGGTGCCCGGGTCGAACCGCGCCCGCTCGCGCATCCAGGTGCCGGCCCCCGATCGCAGCCTCGCGAGCACGGCCGCGACGGCCACGGCAGCGACCGCCGCCGCGACCAGCTCCGTCTCGCCCGGCAGGCGCAGCGAGAACAGCTGGGCCGCCATCGCGGGCCAGGCGGCATCCGCGTCGGTGCGGTGCAGGTCGAGGCAGCGCAGGCAGGGACCGTGGCCCGGCTCCACCAGCGGCCCCACGGTCACTCCGGCATCACCGAACACCACGGCGAGGTGCGGCACGTCGCGACGCAGCCAGCGGGCGTAGCGCGCCGGCTCGATCGCGTACGCGCCCACGATCACGGCCGCGCCCGCCGCCTCCACCGCGGGATCGTCCCACGCGAGCCCGCTGGGCGCCTCCACACCGTCCCCGTTCAGCAGCTCGCGGAGGCGCGCCGCGGTGCGGCCATCGCCGTCCACCATGACGGCGGGAAGCGCAGACGTCGTCGGCGGCCCGGCGAGCACCGGCCGCAGCCGGTCGAGGAGGGCGTCGACCTCGTGCGGCGACGCGTGCGCCCGCGCGGCGATCATGCGGAGCCCCGCGGGGGCGACGCCGTCGGCCAGGGCGGCGATCATGCGCTCCTCGGCGGGCGTCACCGGTTGCAGGACGAGCCGCGCCGGGTCGACGCCGAACTGCAGGCTGTGCGGATTCCGCCAGACCCGGCGGACGGAGGGATCGAGTGCGAGGACCATGCCGGTATCGTCGCGTGAGCGGAGTCCGCCGGGACGGTTATCCCCAGATATTCATTCCGGGCCGGCTCGCTCCACAGCCGCTCGATCGCCAGGGACGCGCGCAGCGGGACGCGCGCAGCGGGACGCAGGCGCGCGCGAGCCCCTCACTCCTCGGTCGGTCGCTCCCCGTCGCCGCGCAGCAGGTCCTCGATCGCCTGGTCGAACTCGTCGCGCTCCGGCTCCTGACCGGTCGCGGTCGCGGTCAGCCGGGCCACGAGCGCGCTCGGGTCGTCGAGGTCCGACGCCTGGGGGAGGAGGTCCGGGTGCGACCACAGCGCGTCGCGCGCCTCCTGGCCTACCGCGTCGGTGACCGCCTGCCACATCGCCGCTGCCTCGCGCAGACGCCGCGGACGCAGCTCCAGCCCGACGAGGGTCGCGAAGGCCGACTCCGCCGGCCCGCCCGACGCGCGGCGTCGCCGCACGGTCTCGGCGATCGCGTCGGCGCGGGGGAGCAGCCGGGTGGCGTTGGCCGTGACCACGTCGACCCAGCCCTCGACCAGCGCGAGCATCGTCTCGAGCCGGGCCAGGGCCTCCTGCTGCACCTCGGTCTTCGGCGGGATGAGCGCGCCGCTGACCATGGCCTCCCGCAGCTCCTCGGGGTTGGAGGGGTCGAAGCTCTCGGCCAGCGACTCCAGCCGCTCGGTGTCGATGCTGATGCCCTTGGCGAACGCCGTGATCTGCGTGATCAGCTGCAGCCGCAGCCACTTGGCGTGCCGGAACAGGCGGGCGTGCGCGAGCTCGCGGACGGCCAGGTACAGCTGCACCTGGTCGGCCGGGATGTCGAGGCCGGAGCCGAACTCGGCGACGTTCTGCGGGATCAGCGCGGCCTTGCCGTCCTCCAGCAGCGGGATGCCGATGTCGCCGCCGGAGACGACCTCCTTCGACAGCTGCCCGACCACCTGACCGAGCTGCATCGCGAAGAGGGTGCCGCCGATGGAGCGCATGAGCTGCCCGGCGTTCTGGATCATGCCCTGCATCTCCTCCGGCGCCTGCTCGGTGAGCACGCGGGTGAGGGCGTCGGAGATGCTGGTCGCGACCGGTTCCGCCAGCTGCGTCCAGAGCGGCATCGTCTGGCGGGCCCACTCGGCGCGGCCGATCAGCTCGGGGGTGGCGGCCAGTTCGGAGACGGTCGTCACCTGGTCGAGCCAGAGCGCGGCCACGTTGAACGCCTGGTCGAGGGCCGCGCGCTCGGCAGGGGTCGCGGCGTGGGCGCCGTCGCCGGCGAGCGTGCGCGCCTGCTGCGCGGCGACCTCCCAGTCGATGCCGCCGCCCGGCTTCATCAGGGCGTTCTGGAGCTGCCCGAGGAGCTGCTGGAGGCTGGCCGGGTCGTTCGGGAGCCCGGCCGCGCCGGCGAGCTGGCTCGGGTCGATCGACGAGTTCCCGGACAGGAACTCGCGCAGCATGTCCCGGAACTCGTCGTCCGGGCCCTTCTCCGGGTCGTCGGCCATCGTGGCGCCCCTCGTCTCGTCTCGCTGTCGCCCGAGCCGCCGACCGGAGATGGTGCGCGCGGCTCACAGGCTCTGCATCTACGCTAGCCCGTGACACCCACGAGCCGGGTGGGAATCCGCCCCGGCGCCGCCCCCGGCCGTGCGCCCGTGGCGAACACGACGAAAGGGACTGCCGAGTGACGCTGTTCACCGACGACGACCGAGCCGCCGCCGCCCCGGTGGACCGGCAGCGGACAGCGCCGCCGCGCCGCGTCACGATCGGCTGGATCGCCGTCGGCGTCGCCTTCGTGCTCGCCATCGCGCTGGCGCTCGCGCCGGCGCCGTTCGTCATCGAGCAGCCGGGTCCCGTCTTCAACACCCTGGGCACCGGGACGGCGGTGGGCTCGACCGGCGACGGGACGGGGAAGCCGCTCATCAGCATCCCCGACAAGAAGACGTACCCGACCGCGGGCTCCCTCGATCTGCTGACGGTGTCGGTCGTCGGCAACCCCGACCAGCGGCCGAGCTGGGCCGAGATCCTGTGGTCGTGGTTCCAGCCGAGCAAGGCGGTCCTGCCGATCGAGGCGGTCTTCCCTCCCGGGACGACCACCGAGCAGTCCAACGCCGAGAACGCCGCGCTGATGGTGAACTCGCAGCAGGATGCGGTGGCCGCCGCCCTGAACGAGCTCGGCTACGACTTCCCCCAGGCGGTCGCGGTCAAGCAGCTCATCGCCGGCACGCCGGCCGCGAAGGTGCTGAAGGAGGGCGACGAGATCACGAGCGTCAACGGCACCGCGGTCGAGAGCATCCAGCAGCTGCGCGACCTCGTCTCCGAGAACGGCACCGGCAAGGCGGCCGAGCTGGGCATCGTCCGCGACGGCACGGACACCACCGTCCAGCTCACGCCGACCACCTCGGGCGGCCAGACCGTGCTCGGCATCGGCGCGGGGATGGACTACACCTTCCCGTTCGACGTGAAGATCCAGCTCAACGACGTGGGCGGCCCCAGCGCCGGCCAGATGTTCGCCCTCGGGATCATCGACAAGCTGACCCCCGGCGAGCTCAACGGCGGCAAGCGGATCGCCGGGACCGGCACCATCGACAACGACGGCACCATCGGCGCGATCGGCGGCATCCGGCAGAAGATGTACGCCGCCAGGGACACCGGCAAGGCGAGCTACTTCCTCGCGCCCGCCGCCAACTGCGACGAGGTCACCGGGCACATCCCGGGCGGGCTGCACGTCTTCGCGGTGAAGACCCTCGCCGCCTCGCTCAAGGCGCTCGACGCCGTCCGCGAGGGGACCGGCACCCAGGGACTGCCCACCTGTCCCGCGTCATAGGCGCAGGGAACTCGCAGAGACGCCCACCTAGGATGGAGGACATCCCCCGTCACGGAGAGCAAAAGGGCCACACGTGAGTTCAACCGCCGCACCACGACCCGCAGGACGCCGCCGCGCGGCCATCTGGATCACACTCGGGGTGATCGTCGCGCTCGTCATCCTGTTCTTCGTCTTCGCCGGACTGTACGCCGACATCCTCTGGTACCAGCAGCTCGGCTTCCTCAACGTGCTGACCACGCAGTGGTTCGCGGCCATCCTGCTGTTCTTCCTCGGCTTCCTCGGCATGGCCGTCCCGCTGTGGCTGGTCATCCAGCTCGCCTACCGCCTCAGGCCGGTCTACGCCAAGCTCAACACCCAGCTCGACCGCTACCAGCAGGTGATCGAGCCGCTGCGCCGCCTCGCGATGTACGGCATCCCGATCGTCTTCGGCATCTTCGCCGGCGTCTCGGCGGCGAGCCGCTGGCAGACCGCGGCGCTCTGGCTCAACGGCACCCACTACGGCAAGACCGACCCGCTCTTCCACCTCGACATCGGCTTCTACCTGTTCGCGCTGCCGTTCTACCGCAGCCTCGTCGGGTTCGCCTCGGCCGTCGTCCTCATCTCGCTGCTGGCGACGCTCGCCACCTGCTACCTGTACGGCTCCATCCGGGTCAGCGGGCGGGAGGTGCGCATCAGCAAGGCGGCGCGCATCCAGATCTCGGTGGTCGCCGCGCTGTACCTGCTGCTGCAGGGCGTCAGCATCTGGCTCGACCGGTACGCGACCGTGACCGACTCCAACGTCAACGACACGATCAACGGCGCGGCGTACACCGACGTGAGCGCGACCATCCCCGGCCGGGCGGTGCTCGCGGGGGCGGCGATCTTCGTCGCGATCCTGTTCGTGCTCACCGCGTTCGTCGGCCGCTGGCGGTTCCCGATCGTCGGCACCGCGCTGCTCATCGTCGCCGCGCTCGTCGTCGGCGCCATCTTCCCGTGGGTGATCCAGCGGTTCCAGGTGGAGCCGAGCCAGAAGACGCTCGAGACGCCGTACATCCAACGCTCGATCGACGCGACGAGGGATGCGTACGACCTCAGCGACATCGAGGTCATCCCGTACGACGCCAAGACCGACGCCGAGCAGGGCGCGCTGCGTCAGGACGCGCAGACGACCGCGCAGATCCGCATCATCGACCCCGCCATCGTCAGCCCGTCGTTCCGGCAGCTGCAGCAGTTCCGGCAGTACTACGCCTTCCCGAACACGCTTAACGTCGACCGCTACGAGATCAACGGCAGCGAGCAGGACGCCGTGGTCTCTGTCCGCGAGCTGCAGCAGTCCGGCCTCACCACGGGCCGCAACTGGTACAACGACACGATCGTGTACACCCACGGCTACGGCCTCGTCGCCGCCTACGGCAACCAGCGCTCGACCGACGGCCAGCCGGTGTTCATGGAGTACGGCATCCCGACCCAGGGCAGCCTGGGGGAGTACGAGCCGCGCATCTACTTCGGCCAGCAGTCGCCCACGTACTCGATCGTCGGCGCCCCGCAGGGCGGCAAGTCGGTCGAGCTCGACTACCCGGGCGGCGAGGACGGCGCGCAGCAGACGTACACGACGTTCTCCGGCAACGGCGGCCCGAAGCTCGACAACATCTTCAAGAAGCTCGTCTACGCGCTGAAGTTCCAGGACGAGCAGATCGTGCTGTCCGACGCGGTCAACAACGACTCGCAGATTCTGTACGACCGCGACCCGATCAAGCGCGTGCAGAAGGTCGCGCCGTACCTGACGCTCGACTCGCAGGCGTACCCCGCGGTCATCGACGGCCGGGTCAAGTGGATCATCGACGGCTACACCACGAGCGACCAGTACCCGTACTCGCACGTCGGCAGCCTGAGCGACGCGATCGCCGACACCGAGACGCCGACGCCGGCCTACGCGTTCGACGACATCAACTACATCCGCAACTCGGTGAAGGCGACGGTCGACGCGTACGACGGCTCCGTGACGCTCTACGCGTGGGACGACAAGGACCCCGTGCTGAAGACGTGGCAGAAGATCTTCCCCACCACGGTCAAGCCGGTCAGCGACATGAGCGCGCAGCTGATGAGCCACGTGCGCTACCCGGCCGACCTGTTCAAGGTGCAGCGCTCGGTGCTCGGCCAGTACCACGTGACCGACGCCGGCTCCTTCTACTCCCGTGAGGATGCGTGGACGACGCCGAACGACCCGGTCTCGTCGTCCAGCGACCCGACACTGCAGCCTCCCTACTACCTGACGATGCAGATGCCCGGCCAGACCGCCCCGGCGTTCTCGCTGTACACGACCTTCATCCCGCAGGCCTCGAGCGAGTCGAGCCGGTCTGTGCTGAAGGGCTACCTGGCGGTGGATGCCGACGCGGGCTCGAAGAAGGGCGAGGTGTCGTCGGGCTACGGCAAGCTGAGACTCCTGTCGCTGCCCTCGAGCGACACGATCCCGGGGCCCGGCCAGGTGCAGAACAACTTCAATGCCGATCCGACGGTGTCGCAGGAGCTCAACCTCCTGCGCCAGGGCAAGACGGACGTGATCAACGGCAACCTGCTGACCCTCCCCGTCGGCGGCGGCCTGCTGTACGTGCAGCCCGTGTACGTGCGGTCGACCGGTGAGACGAGCTACCCGCTGCTGCAGAAGGTGCTGGTCGCGTTCGGCGACAAGATCGCGTTCGAGGACACCCTCGACCAGGCCCTCGATTCGCTGTTCGGCGGCGACTCCGGCGCCAACGCGGGTGACACGAACGTGCCGGTCACGCCCGGCGGCACGGGCAGCGGCGATACCGGCGGCAACAACGGCGGCGACACGGGGTCGGGCGGCACGGACTCCGGCGGCAGCACCGGTTCCGGAGGGACCACGGACAACGCCGCCCTGCAGCAGGCGCTGCAGCAGGCCAAGCAGGCGCTCGCGGACCGCGAGGCCGCGCTGAAGGCCGGCGACTGGACCAAGTACGGCGAGGCGGATGCGCGGCTGCAGGAGGCGCTCCAGGCCGCGATCGCGGCCGAGGGCGGCAAGTAGCCCGGCGTCTTCCGCCACCGACGCGGCCCGCCCCCATTTGGGGGGGGCCGCTTCGTTCGTTCCGCGTGCATTCGGGCCGCCTCCGCCGAGGTCGGTCCTTACGGCGCGGCGGGCGGAAGCGGACAATGAGCCGCATGGCTTACGGACTGCTGCTCATGGACGTGCAGCGGAACATGCTGGAGGGCGACACCGCGGTGCCGGACGCCTCCCGGCTGCGCGGCGTGCTGAAGGGCCTGCTGGAGTCGGCGCGCGCGGCGGGTGCTGCGGTGGTGCACGTGAAGAACGACGGCGGCCCCGGGGACCCCGACGAGCCGGGGACGCCCGGGTGGGAGCTGGCCTTCGCCCGCCGGTCGGGCGAGTTCGTGGTCCGCAAGGACGTCCCGAACGCCTTCGAGTCGAACCCCGCCCTGGCGGATGTGCTGCACGCGATGGGCGTCGACACCCTGGTGGTCGCGGGGATGCAGAGCGAGTTGTGCGTCCAGGCGACGGCGGTCGGCGCCCGGGAGCGCGGCTTCGCGGTGCTGGTGCCCGCCGGTGCGCACGGCACCTTCGACGGGGAGGAGCCGGCGGCACAGGTGGCGGAGCGGGTCGACCTGGAGCTCGCGGCGGCCGGCATCGAGGTGCCGGAGGTGGCGGAGGTGCGGTTCGCCTGACGCTCGACAGCAGACAAAAAGGCGCAGCGGAAAAAAAGGCGCAGCACACAAAAAGGCCCGGACCGGGGATTTCTCCCTGGTCCGGGCCTTCTCTTGGTTGCGGGGGCAGGATTTGAACCTACGACCTCTGGGTTATGAGCCCAGCGAGCTACCGAGCTGCTCCACCCCGCGGCACATCAATTACCCTAACACGCTCCAGGAGCGGCGCGAAATCGAACACCGGCCCGGGCGCGTCCGGAGCGGTAGACCGTTCGTCCCACTAAAGTCGGAGGAAAACGTAGGGGAGCGTGGCGATGGTCGCTCAGAAGTACCGCGTATGCGTGATCGAGGATGATCCCGACGTCGCGTTCTTCATGAAGACGGTGCTCGAGAAGAAGGCCGATGCGATCGTCATCGCCCTCACGGATCCGTCGAAGGCACTGGCGGCGATCGCCGACTTCGAGCCGGACATCGTGGTGACCGACATCGAGATGCCGGGCATCAGCGGGCTCGACCTGCTCAAGGAGCTGCGCGCCCAGTATCCGGGGATGCCGGTCGTGGTGATGACCGCGCACGTCTCGGTCGATTACGCGGTGTCCGCCCTGCGCGCGCAGGCCGACGAGTTCCTCACCAAGCCGATCGCCTCCGCCGAGCTGGTGTCGATCGTGCAGCGGCTCGCGGAGGCGGGGCGCACCAAGCGGTCGGCCTCCCGGCAGCAGGTGGTGCTGGCCATCGGCGCGCACCCGGACGACGTCGAGATCGGCGTCGGCGGCATCCTCGCCGCGCACCGCGACGCCGGCAACCAGGTCGTCATCCTCACCATGTCGCGGGGTGCGCGCGGCGGCGACGCCGACGACCGGCAGCACGAGTCGCTGGCGGCGGCGGAGCTGCTCGGCGCGCGCCTCTTCCTGGAGGACCTGGCGGACACGCAGATCTCCGCCGCCGACCCGACCGTCGGCATCATCGAGCGGGTCGTTCGGGAGGTGCAGCCGGACATCGTCTACACGCACTCGTCGCACGACCGGCACCAGGACCACCGGGCCGTGCATGCCGCGACGAGCGTCGCGACCCGCAACGTCCGCACGGTCTGCTGCTACCAGAGCCCGTCGGCCACGATCGACTACCGTCCGACCCGGTTCGTGCCGATCGACGGCTACACGGACGCCAAGCTCGCGCTCATCGACTGCTTCCGCTCGCAGACCGAGCTGCGCGGCTACCTCGAGCCCGACTTCGTGCTCGCCACCGCGCGCTACTGGTCGCGGTTCGGCGGCGGCCACAGCTGCGAGCCGCTGGAGGTGCTGCGCGACACCGCGGACATCTCGGTGCCCGCCTCCACCCTCTCCGCCGACGTCCGAACCAGGAGGACCACGTGACCGCATCGACCCCCGCCCCGGACGGCCCCTCGGCGAAGGACGGGCCCTCGGCGCACGAGGGCGCCGTCACGCGCGTCCTCGTCACGGGCGCGGGCGGCCCGGCCGGCGTCGCGGTGATCCGCTCGCTGCTGGCCCGCGACGACGTGGAGGTGCTCGCGGCCGACATGGACGGCTGGGCGAGCGGGCTGTACCTCGTGCCCGAGGACGGCCGCCGTCTGGTACCGCCCGGCCGCTCGCCGGAGTTCGTCGACGAGCTGATCCGGATGTGCCGCGACGACCGCGTCGACGTGCTGTTCTCGACCGTCGACGTCGAGCTGCCCGGCCTGGCCGCCCGTCGGGACGAGCTGGCGGCGGTGGGCACCGCGCTCGCCGCGCCGAGCCACGAGACGCTCGTGACGTGCCTCGACAAGTTCGCGCTGGCCGAGCGGGTGGAGGGCCACGCCCGCGTGCCGGCCACCCGCCTCCTGAACCGCGAGGGCGTCGCAGAGGACTGGACGTTCCCGGTCATCATCAAGCCGCGCAGCGGGGCCGGTTCCCGCGGCGTCCGGCTGATCGCGGACCGGGCCGCCCTTGAGGCGCTCGGCACGGACGAGAGCATCATCATCCAGGAGAACCTGCCGGGCGACGAGTTCTCGGTCGACGTGCTCGCCGGGCTCGGCGGCGAGGTCATCGCCGCGGTCCCTCGCTCGCGGGAGCGGGTCGACTCCGGCGTCTCGATCGCCGGGCGGACAGTGCGGCGCGACGAGCTCTCCGACACCGCGTCGGCCGTCGCGCGTGCGATCGGGCTGACGGGTGTCGCGAACGTGCAGCTGCGGTACAGCGCGGACGGCGTACCGGCCCTGCTGGAGGTCAATCCGCGCTTCCCGGGCGCCATGCCGCTGACGATCGCGTCGGGTGTCGACATGCCCTCCCTCCTGCTCGATCTCGTCCTGGGCCGGCCGGTGCCGTCCTCGGTCGACTTCCGGGAGCTGGCGAACGTGCGCTACCTGGAGGACGTGTTCGTGGCGCCCGAGCATGTGCTGGTCTCGGAGCACGCCGGTCACAG
This sequence comes from Leifsonia sp. KNZ12-8B, assembly GCF_056755495.1. Taxonomy (NCBI): domain Bacteria; kingdom Bacillati; phylum Actinomycetota; class Actinomycetes; order Micrococcales; family Microbacteriaceae; genus Leifsonia; species Leifsonia sp. KNZ12-8B. The sequence goes on along the minus strand of NZ_JBPGXM010000010.1, from coordinate 45,556 downwards.
CGAGGACGCGGCCGAATGACGGAGCGCGAGCTGCTGCGCGGCGACTTCCACGTCCACTCCACGTTCTCCGACGACGCCCGCAGCACGCTCGCCGAGAACATCGCGGCCGCGCATGCGGCCGGCCTCGACCGCGTCCGGCTGACCGACCACGTTCGCGCGAGCACCACCTGGGTGCCCGAGTTCGTGGCGGCGGTCGCGGGGGAGGCGGTTCCGGACGGGCTCACCGTGCTCACGGGCGTGGAGGCCAAGCTGCTCGATGCGTCCGGCGCGGTGGACACGCCCTCCGGCCTGGTGGTCGGGCTCGGTGGGGTCGACGCCGTCGTGATCGGCGACCACCAGTTCCCCGGGACGGACGGTCCGTGGTCACCGGAGGCGACCCGCGAGCGCCTCGCGAACGGCCTCGGCGCCGACGACGCCCTCGACCTCCTCGTGACCGCGACCATCCGGGCGATGGAGCGCACCCCGCACGCGCAGCTCGCGCACTGGTTCTCGATCCTGCCGAAGGTCGGGCTGGCCGAGGAGCAGCTGGGCGCCGACCGCCTCGCGGCCTGGGCGGCCGCCGCCGCGGCGACGGGGACCGTCGTCGAGGTGAACGAGAAGTGGGGCTGCCCCGGCCCGGCGGCCGTCGCCGCCCTGCTGACGGCGGGCGCGCGTATCGTTGCGTCCACCGACAGCCACGTCGCCACCGACGTCGGCCGCTACGACCGGGTCGTGGCGGTGCTCGACGCGGCGGAGGCCATGACCGCGACCGCCCGGGAGGGAGAAGCATGAGTCCCGTCGACCTGAGCGACGAGCAGCGGAGGACGATCCAGGCCGAGCTCGACGCCGACCGCCGCTGGGAGAAGCGCCTGCCAGGCTACGCGGTGATCGCCCTCGCCGTGCTGGCCGTGATCGTCGTCGTGCGCGTGGTGTTCCAGCTGTGAGCGAGACGGTCCTGGCGGTCGGCGGACCGGGCGCCGCCGTCCGCAAGCGCGTCGTCATCGCGGACGACGACGACGACATCCGCGGCCTCATGGTCATCGCGGCGGGCCGGGCCGGGGTCGAGGTGGTGGCCGCGGTCGACAACGGGCGCGACGCGCTCGACGCCGTCCGGCGCGGCGGCGTCGACCTCGCCGTGCTCGACATCTCCATGCCGGGCCTCAACGGCGTGGAGGTCGCGACGGCGATCCGCGAGGAGGCGGCCGGAACGCTGATCCTCATGGTGTCCGCGTCCGTCCAGCTGCTGACCGACCACGGCGTCGTCGCCGATCGGTCCGACAGCTTCATCGTCAAACCGTTCAGTCCGCGGCTGCTGTCGGCGCGGATGCGCGAGATGCTCGAACTGGGAGAGCCCGCATGACCCTCGACCGCTGGCTGAGCCGCCTGCCGATCGACACCCCGTCGCCGCTGATGAAGCAGATCCCGACGGTGATCGGGTTCGCGATCGCGCTCGGGCTGACCTTCGTCCCCGGGGTGGTGCGCATCAGTCTCCCCGGCTACATCGCGGCCGCGGCCGTCGTGGTGGTCGTCGCCACCATCGCCGCCATCGTGGTGCCGTGGGACCGCCTCCACCAGGGCTGGGTGATCGTCGTCCCGGTCGTCTCGCTGCTCGGCATCGGGCTGCTGCGGCTGGGGACCGGCGGGTCCGCCTCGCCGTTCGTTGTGCTGACCCTGATCCCGTTCGTCATCATCGCCAGCGAGGAGGGGCGGCGCAACATCGCCATCGCCGGGCTCACCACGCTCGTGGTGCTGTTCGCGCCCCTGTTCGTCGACGACTCGCCGAACACGGCGGGCGACGTGGTGCGGGCGCTGTTCTCGCCGCTGATCTACCTGATCGTCGCGATGGTGGTCAACGAGCTGGCGCACCGGACGCGCACCCAGCTCGCGGCCGCCTCCGCCGCCGCCGAGCAGCGCCAGGAGCTGCTGCAGCAGGCGGTCAAGGCCCAGGACGAGCTCGTGCTCAACGAGGCCAGGCTCAAGACCGCGAACCGCCTGATCAGCAGCATCTGGAACGCGGTCACCGAGCAGTCCGTGATCGGCACGGACCTCGACGGCGTCATCGACGTGTGGAACCCCGGCTCCGAGAAGATGCTCGGACTCACGGAGCAGCAGGTGCTCGACGCGCACCGCAGCATCACCGACTTCTACCTCCCCTCCGAGCTGGAGGAGCGCCTCCGCGACATGGATGCGCGCTTCACCACGGTGTCCAGCGCCGACGAGTTCTCGGCGCTCGTCGACACCGTGCGCGCGGGGTCCGCGGACGTGCGCGACTGGACGTACGTGCGGGCCGACGGCAAGCAGGTGCCGGTGCAGGTCGCGGCGACGCCGCGTCTCGACGAGAACGGGCACCGGATCGGGTTCATCTTCGTCGCCACCGACATGACGCAGGCCCGCGAGTTCGCGCGGCTCAAGGACGAGTTCGTCGGCCTGATCTCGCACGAGCTGCGCACCCCGCTCAGCTCGATCCTCGGCTACCTCGAGCTGATGCGCGACGACGAGGATTCGCCGCTGTCGGAGGAGCACCTGCAGTACCTCGGGGTGGCCGAGCGCAACGCGCACCGGCTGCTGCGGCTGGTCGGCGACCTGCTCTTCACGGCGCAGGTGGAGTCGGGCCGGTTCCCCATCGAGATCCGCGACGTCGAGCTGCGGAGCGTCGTCATCGCCTCGGTCGAGACCTCCACCCCGGTCGCGGCGACCGCGGGCGTGACGCTGCGCTGCGAGGTGCCGGACGAGCCCGTCGAGCTGCGCGGCGACGCCCTGCGCGTCGGCCAGGCCATCGACAACCTGGTCTCGAACGCGGTGAAGTTCACGCCGTCGGGCGGCACGGTGACCGTGTCGCTGCGGCGCGAGGGCGAGGAGGCCGTCGTCGCGGTCACCGACACCGGCATCGGCATCCCCGCGGTCGAGCTGAGCCGCCTCTCGCAGCGCTTCTTCCGCGCCTCCACCGCCACCCGCAACGCCGTCCCGGGCGTCGGACTGGGCCTCACGATCACCAAGGCGATCGTCACGGCGCACGGCGGCCGGCTCGAGATCGCCAGCGAGGAGGGGGTCGGCACGTCGATCAGCCTCCACCTGCCGGTCAGCACTCCGCAGGAGGTCGCCGAGGCGCTGCCAGGAGCGGGGGCGACGTCGTGAGAGCGGGGCGGGACGACGCGCGCGACCTCGCGCCGGCGAGCCCGGCCGTCGGGGTGGCCGTCGCGCAGTTCGCGCCGGGGGAGGACCGCGTCCACAACCGCGACGTCGTCGCGGGGCTGATCGCCGTCGCGGCCGGCCGCGGGGCCCGGCTCGTGGTGCTGCCCGAGTACTCGTCGTACTTCTCCGACCCGCTCGGCCCGTCGTTCGCCCGCAACGCCGAGCCGGTCGACGGGGAGTTCGTGGACGCCATCGCCCGGGCTGCCCGCGAGCACGGCGTCACCGTCGTGGCCGGGCTGGTCGAGCGGACGGAGGAGCGGCACCGCTTCGCGAACACCCTGGTCGCCGTCGACCCGGCCGGCGACGTGGTCGCGACCTACCGCAAGCAGCACCTGTACGACGCCTTCGGCTCCCGGGAGTCGGAGTGGGTCGTCCCCGGCGAGCTGAGCGAGCCGCAGGTGTTCGAGGTGGACGGCCTCCGCGTCGGCATGCAGACCTGCTACGACCTCCGCTTCCCGGAGGTCAGCCGCCGCCTCGCCGACGCCGGCGCCGAGCTGGTCGCCGTGCCCGCCGAGTGGGTGCGCGGCCCGCTCAAGGAGCACCACTGGACAACGCTGCTCGCCGCGCGCGCCATCGAGAACACGGTGTACGTCGCCGCGGCCGACCAGGTGCCTTCTCCCGCGATCGGGCTGAGCGCGATCGTGGACCCGATGGGCGTCACGCTCGCCGCCCTGGGCGAGACGCCCGGCATCGCCGTCGCGGAGGTGTCGCGCGACCGCGTCCGGGAGGTGCGCGAGCGCAATCCCGCGCTGAGCCTCCGGCGCTACCGCGTCGAGCCGCTGGACGGCTCCGCCGCCCCGGACTGAGCGCCCAGGCCGGCGAGCTGCGACGCGGCCCGCTCCAGCACCTCCACCCGCTTGCAGAACGCGAAGCGGACCAGGGAGGACCTGCGCCGCGCGTACTCCGGCGTGCAGAAGGCGCTCAGCGGCACCGCCACCACGCCCGCCAGCTCGGGCAGCCGCCGGCAGAACGCGACGGCGTCGTCGAAGCCGAGCGGAGCCGCGTCCGCGACGACGAAGTAGGTGCCGTCGGAGCGGTGCACGCCGAAACCGGCCGCCCGCAGCCCGGCAGAGAGCACGTCCCGCTTGTGCGCGAGGTCGGCGGCGATGCCGCGGAAGTGTTCGTCGGGGAGGCCGAGGCCGGCGGCGATGGCGGGCTGGAAGGGGGCAGCGTTGACGTAGGTCAGGAACTGCTTCACCGCGAGGATCGCCGTCACAAGTGCCGGGGGAGCGGTGAGCCAGCCGACCTTCCACCCGGTGGTGTTGAAGGTCTTGCCGCCGGAGGAGATCGTGACGGTCCGGTCGCGGGCGCCGGGAAGGGTGGCGATCGGGATGTGCTCGACGCCGAAGGTGAGGTGCTCGTACACCTCGTCCGTGACCACGATCGCGTCGTGCCGGTCGGCCAGCTCGACCACGAGCTGCAGGGTCTCCCGGTCGAGCACCGCGCCCGTGGGGTTGTGCGGGGTGTTGACGAGGATGACGCGCGTGCGGTCCGAGACGGCCGCGCGCAGCCGGTCGGGGTCGGGGCGGAACAGCGGAGGCTCCAGCGGCACGGTCACGTGCGTTCCGCCCGCGAGCGCGATGACGGCTCCGTACTCGTCGTAGAACGGCTCGAAGGTGACGACCTCGTCGCCCGGTTCGAGGAGCGCGAGGAGGGTCGCGGCGATCGCCTCCGTGGCGCCCGCGGTGATCAGCACCTCGCGGTCGGGGTCGACGTCGAGCCCGTAGAAGCGGCGCTGGTGCTCGGCGACCGCCTCCCGCAGGACGGGCACGCCCATTCCGGGCGGGTACTGGTTGGCGCCGGAGCGGATGGCATCGACCGCCGCGTCGAGGACGATGGCGGGACCATCCTCGTCGGGGAAGCCCTGGCCGAGGTTGATGGCGCCGGTGCGGGTCGCGAGGGCGCTCATCTCGGCGAAGATGGTCGGCCGCACGGTGCCGTCCGCGCCGAGCAGCCCTGCGCCGCCGGCGGCACGTCGCCATGATCCGGGAACGGGTGCTGCTCCGGGAACGGGTGATCCAGGGACCGTCATGTCGCTCCTTCCGTCGCCTTCCTCCAACCTAGAGCCTGCGGCACGGCGGAGGCCTGGGATACCTTGAGCAGAGTCATCGACATGCTGTAGGTCGCCCACAGGATCGACAAATAGAACGCCCAGGTTCGGACCCCAAGCTGTGAGTGCTTGGAAGGAGCAACACCATGACCGACACCCCGAACACCCCGGAGCCCGCGAAGGCCCAGGCCGACACCGACTCGGTCGTGGACGCCGGCGCTGCCCGCTCCGCCGACAGCACGCCGGCCGAGCAGCCGGCCCAGGCGACCGGGAACACCGCCGCCACCGAGACTTCCGCCGAGGGCACCGCAGCCCCCGCCGAGGCGCACCCGGCGACCTGGACGGCACCGACCGCCGCCCAGCCCGTCGCCCCCGAGACTCCGGCGGCGCAGACGCCGGCGGCGCAGACCCCGGCGGCGCAGACTCCGGCGGCGCAGACTCCGGCGCAGACCGGCCCGACCCAGCCGTACGGCCAGCACCCCTACCAGCCGCAGCAGCCGCAGCAGCCGTACGGCCAGCCCTACGGACAGCACGGCTACGGCCAGCAGCACGCGGCCTCCCAGCCGACCGCGCAGCAGCCGACCGCGCAGCAGCCGAACTACGGCCAGGGCTCCTTCGGCCAGCCGTCGAACGCCTACGCGCAGGGCCACTACGGCCAGCAGCCGTACGCCTCCGCCCCGGCCGCCGGCACCGCCACCACCGACCGCCCGGCCAAGAAGCGCAACAGCGGCCTCATCATCGCGACCCTCGCGATCGGCGCCCTCATCGGCGGCGTCGCCGGTGCCGGAGCGGGCGTCGGCATCTACTCCGCGACCAATGCGGGCTCGGCGACGATCAAGACGGTCTCCGGCCCGCAGAACATCACGGTCAACGACGCCAACGACGCCACCACCGTGACCGCCGTCGCCGCGAAGGCCTCGCCGAGCGTCGTCACGATCTCGGTCACCGCGTCGAGCGAGGGAGGCACCGGCTCGGGCGTCATCCTGACCTCCGATGGCTACGTGCTCACCAACACGCACGTCGTGACCCTCGACGGCCAGGCGGCCAACGTGAGCGTCAGCGTCACCGACAACGACGGCAAGATCTACAGCGCGAAGGTCGTCGGCACCGACCCCACGACCGACCTCGCCGTGATCAAGCTCGACGGCGCCTCCGGACTCACCCCGATCAACTGGGCCGACTCCAGCAAGCTGAACGTCGGCGACACGGCCGTCGCGATCGGCGCGCCGCTCGGCCTCTCCGGCACGGTCACCGACGGCATCGTCAGCGCGCTCAACCGCAGCATCAGCATCGCCTCGTCCGCGGCGCCGGAGTCCGGCGACAGCTCCGACGGCGGCGACAGCGGGCAGGGCGAGCAGGGGCCGTTCAGCTTCGACTTCCCCGGCCAGGGCGGGCAGTCCCAGCAGCAGTCCAGCTCGCAGGGCACGATCTCGCTGCCGGTCATCCAGACCGACGCGTCGATCAACCCCGGCAACTCCGGTGGCGCGCTGCTCAACAGCAAGGGCGAGCTGATCGGCATCAACGTCGCGATCGCGAGCGCGGGCGGCAGCAGCAGCTCCGGCGAGCAGTCGGGCAGCATCGGTGTCGGCTTCTCGATCCCGTCGAACCTCGCCAAGCGCGTCTCCGACGAGATCATCAAGGACGGCAAGGCCACCCACGGCCTGCTCGGCGCCTCGGTCGCCGACGCCAGCACCTCCACCGACGCCACCACGGTCGGCGCGCTGATCAAGGAGGTCACCTCGGGTGGCGCCGCGGCGGCGGCGGGCCTGAAGGCCGATGACGTGGTCGTCAACCTCAACGGGCTGCCGATCACCGACGCCACCGACCTCACCGCGCAGGTCCGCGCGCTCGCGGCCGGTGCCAAGGCCGAGGTCACCTACATCCGCGACGGCCAGACCAAGACCGCAACGGTCACCCTGGGTTCGCTCTCCGAGTGAGCCGGCCGGTTAGACGGAAGGCCGCTCCGCAGTCGCGGGGCGGCCTTTCCGCGTGCCGGGCCTCCCGGCGTCCGCGCACGCCCGGCTGGTAAGCTCGATCGACCCGAACAGCGATTGGATCAGATGCCGGACGACAGCGTGAACACCCTCCCCGGTGTCTCGTACGTGATGCCCGTGCTCAACGAGGTGACCCACGTCCGGGCGGCGGTGGACAGCCTCCTCGCCCAGGACTACACCGGTCCGTTCGAGGTCACGATCGCCCTCGGCCCGAGCATGGACGGCACGACCGAACTGGTCGCGGAGCTCGCCGCGGTCGACCAGCGCATCCGCGTCGTCGACAACGTCGTCGGATCGACGCCCGCCGGCCTCAACCTGGCGATCCGGGAGTCGCGTTACCCCGTCGTCATCCGCGTCGACGCGCACAGCGTGCTGCCGCCCGACTACGCGCGGATCGCGGTCGAGACCATCCTCGAGACCGGCGCGGACAACGTCGGCGGGCTCATGGACGCGCAGGGCACAACCCCCTTCGAGCGCGCCGTCGCGCGCGCCTACGGCAGCCGCATCGGCCTCGGCGGCACGAAACTGCACGTTGGCGGCGAGCCGGGGCCCGCCGAGACCGTCTACCTGGGCGTGTTCCGCCGCGACCGCCTCCTCGAGGTCGGCCTCTTCGACGAGGAGATCAAGCGCGGGCAGGACTGGGAGCTCAACCGCCGCCTGCGCTCCACCGGCGGCACCGTGTGGTTCACGCCGCGGCTCAAGGTCACCTACCGTCCGCGCCCCAACCTGTACCGGCTCGCCCGGCAGTTCTTCTCGACCGGCATCTGGCGCGGCGAGCTCGCGCGCCGCTTCCCCGCCGCCAACGGGCTGCGCTACTTCGCGCCGCCGGTCATGGTGCTCGGCGTCGTCGTCGGCACCCTGCTCGGCATCGCCGGCATCGTCCAGGCCGCGCTCGGCGCGACGCCGTGGCTGCTGTGGGGCTTCGCCATCCCGGCCTTCTACGTGCTCATCGTGCTGGTATCCGCCCTGCTGTGGGGTCGGCGCGACGGTTTTCGCTCGTTCTGCTGGTTTCTCGTAGTCTTGCCCTGCATCCACTTCTGCTGGGGGATCGGCTTCGTCCTCGGATATCTGTCGCTCACCCGCAACATCACGGCCCACACGGGAAGGTAGGCATGTCTGCACAGGGAACCGGCGCGCACGGCGCGCGGCCGGCCTCGATCGCCGAGCTCAGGGCCGTCGCCCAGCCGCCGGAGGTGCGCGGCCGCCGCAACGCCGAGCACTGGACGGCGTCGCTCTACCTGCGCCGGCTCTCGCCCTACCTGACGTGGTTCCTCCTCAAGACGTCGATCTCGGCCAACGGCGTCACCGGCCTGATGATCCTCACCGGATGGGCGACGGCGGCCAGCCTCCTCATCCCCGGCATCGGCGGAGCCGCCCTCGCGCTGGTGCTCGGCCAGCTGCAGATGCTCGTGGACTGCTGCGACGGCGAGGTCGCCCGCTGGCGGCGTACGTCGTCGCCGGCCGGGATCTTCCTCGACAACGTCGGCCACTACACGACCGAGACGCTCATCGCGATCGTCCTCGGCATCCGTGCGGCCGGGTATCCGTTCGCGACGCCGGAGGACTTCCTCTGGACGAACCTCGGCACGCTTCTCGCGCTCATCATCGTGCTGAACAAGGCGCTCAACGACATGGTGCGGGTCGCGCGCGCGAACGCGGGGCTGCCGAAGCTCGCCGACACGCAGTCCGAGTACGCGCCGACGCACGGGCTCGTCGCGACCCTGCGCCGCGCCGCGCGGTTCCTGCCGTTCCACCGGCTGTACCACTCGGTCGAGCTGACGATGCTGATCTTCGTGTTCGCGATCGTGGGGCTGTTCATCGGGCCGGTGCTCGCCGACCGCATCCTGCTCTCTGCGCTCGTGCCGCTGGCGCTGCTCGCGCTGGTGGGGCACTTCGTGACGATCATGGCCTCGCGGCGGGTCCGTGGCTGACACCGGCTCCGCACCCGAGCAGGAGGGCCTCTCGTCGGCTCCCCGGGTCGGGGTGGTGGTCCTGACGCAGGGCAGCCGCCCGGCGGAGCTGCGGCGCGGCCTGGAGTCCGTGCTCGCGCAGCGGGGCGTCAGCACCGACATCGTCGTGGTCGGCAACGGGTGGGACCCGGCGACCGCCGACCCGCCCCTCCCGAGCGGTGTCGGCGCCATCGCGCTGCCCGAGAACGTCGGGATCCCGGCCGGCCGCAACCGCGGCGTCCCCGCGGTGGGCGGCGAGTGGCTGTTCTTCCTCGACGACGACGCGGACATCCCGTCGCCGACCTTCCTCGCCGACGCTGTCGCAACGATCGTCGCCGACCCCGGCATCGGGATGCTGCAGCCGCGGCTCGTCGACCCGGCCGGGCGGCCGTCGCCGCGTCGCTGGATCCCGCGCATCCGCAAGGGCGACCCCGCCCGCTCCAGCAACGTCTTCTCGGTGCTGGAGGCCGCGGTGCTGCTTCCGCGTGTCGTGTTCGAGCGCGCCGGAGGCTGGGCGGACCCGTTCTTCTACGCGCACGAGGGCATCGACCTCGCCTGGCGGGTGTGGGACCAGGACAAGCGCGTCTGGTACGCGGGCGACCTGCAGGCCGAGCACCCGGCGGTGTCGCCGACGCGGCACTCGTACTACTACCGGCTCAACGCCCGCAACCGGGTCTGGCTGGCGCGCCGCAACCTCCCCGCGCCGCTGATCCCGCTCTACGTCGGGTCATGGACGGGGATCCAGCTGCTGCGCTGGTTCCGCAAGCCGGCGGTGCTGCGCGCCTGGTTCGGAGGCTGGCGCGAGGGCTGGCGCACCGACCCGGGCGAGCGCCGCCCGCTCCGCTGGAAGACCGTGTGGCGGATGACGCTGGCCGGACGCCCGCCGATCGTCTGAGGTCGCGGGGCACGCTGCCCAGTCGGTTCAGTCGGTTCAGTCGGTTCAGTCGGCTCAGGCGACTCAGGCGGACCGTGCCTCTCCCGGATCCTTCTCCCCGGGCTCGCTGGCCGCGGGCTTCGTGTCCGCCGCGCCGCCCTTCACGTCGCCGGCAGCAGGCGGCAGCGGGATCGCGCCGTGGGCGCCGGCACCGACGCCCTGGCCGACCTCCCCGCCCTGGCCGACGCCCTGGCCGACCTCCTCGCCCTGCCCGACCTCCTCGGCGCCCTTGCGACCCCTCCGCACACGCGGCATGGCGCCGCGGATCACCCGGCCCGCGGCTAGCGCGCGACCGCCGGCGGCGGCGCCGAGCCGGTAGACCGGGTTCGGGCCCTCGGCCGGTTCGAGGACCGGCGGGACCCGCAGCGGGGCCGGTCCGAAGGCCAGGCGGGAGTTCTGCACGACGCGGCGGCCGACGATGTGGTTGCCCGTCCCGCCGATGACCGCTCCGACGCCGAAGGGCAGCGCCCGGCCGATGATCCCAGCACCGCCGCGCACGGCGAAGTGCCGGATGAAGCTGTTCTTCAGCCGATCCACCAGCGGTCCGACCAGCGCCGACGGGAGGCTGGAGGTCACCAGCTCGCCCCAGTACGCGCTGCGGGTGATCCCCGCCCCTCCGACCTGCCCGGCGAGCTGGCGCACGAGCTCCGAGCCCTCGCGGCCCAGCATCATCGTGAGGACCAGGGCGCGGGCGCGCTCGGGGTCGTCGACCGCGATGCCGTGCAACTCGCCGAGCGACTGCGCGTAGAGCGCCGTCGCCTCCAGGAAGCCCGCGGTCTCGAGCCCCGAGAGCGCCAGCGTGACGCCCGTCCCGATGGCCGGGATGACCGCGGTCGCGCCGACCGCCGCTCCTCCCGTGGTCACCGCGGCGAGATAGCGCCGCTCGAGGATGGCGGCGAGCTCGGGCCCCGTGGCATCGGGATGCCGTCGCCGGATGCTGCGGAGGTGCGCCAGCACCACCGGACGCTGGATGCCGAGGAAGCGGTCCAGTGCCGAGTTGAGGGCGCGCGGAGTCTCGCCGCCACGGGCGGGGCCGCCGGTGACGGAGACGATCGGTTGCTGCTTCTTGGCCATCCCTACCGAGTGTAGGTCGTGGCGCTCACAGCGCCAGGGGGTTGCGCCCGGCTCCGGAGGTGCCGCGCCGCCCTCAGGAGCGGCTCCGCGCTCAGGTGGTGCGCCGCCGGTCGCGTTCGCGGATGTACTCGGCCGCCGTCACCACCGTGAGCTGCGCAGGGAGGTGCTCGCCCTCGATCCCGCCGGTGAGGGCGGCGACGTCGCACCCCAGCACGGTCGCGATGCGCACGATGGTGACGAGGCTGGGGTTCGCGGTGCCGCGTTCGATCTTCCCGTAGTTGGTCACGTGCATCTGAGCGAGGGCGGCGACGGTCTCCTGACTGAGCGCGAGTCCGGTGCGCGCCAGCCGTACGCGGTCGCCGAAGACGCGCGCGGCGGGGGAGAGAGGCTCTGGCATGTGATATTTGTACGCAGTGACTCCGGTGCTGACCAGAGCGCTCCCGCCTGAGGTGCAGACACACCGGGCCTCCCGCGTCCGGGGCCGGACGCGGAAGGTCCGGAGCTAGAAGCTGACCGACCACAGGTACTCCCGGCCGTCCGGCGGGAACCACCGCACCACCAGGACGGTGTCGCGTGCGGGGTCGGCACCGGCGAGGCTCGCGCGCACGGCCTCGCCCGGCCGCACGACGGCGGGCGCGCTGACGCTCAGCCGCGACGATCCCGCGACGCTCACGGTCACGCCGCGCAGCGGTGCGCGACCGGTGTTGACGAGGCGGAAGTGGGGCGGTGTGCTGCGGTCGACGCGCCACGGGACCGGGTAGGCGAGACGGCGCGGACGCGGCGGGCGGGACGGCTGATGAAGGATCCGAAGGTGTTTCATGCCGCAGACGCTAGCCACCCCGTCCGACGCTCGAACCGTCAGATCGGGCGTTCAGGCCCCTTCTGGGGACAACTCACCCGGACTTTTTTCTGTTGACGGATCGGGGACATCACGAGAACCGTCTCCGACCTGCGGTTTCACCCGGCGGGTCAGCTCCCGTAGTCCGTGTTGTAGAGGTCGAGCACGTCGCCGATCGGCCCGTCCAGGACCAGCCGGCCCTTGTCCAGGTAGAGGCCGCGTTCGCAGAAGCGGCGCAGATCCTTCTCGTTGTGCGACACGAAGAACAGCGTGCGGCCGCCCGCGAGCAGCTCCTCGATGCGCCGGTAGCACTTCTCGCGGAACCCGCGGTCGCCGACCGCGAGCACCTCGTCGACGAGCAGCACGGGCTCCTCGAGCTGGGCGATCACCGAGAAGGCGATGCGGACCTTCATGCCGCTCGAGAGGTGCTTGTACGGCGTGTCCACGAAGTCGCCGATCTCGGCGAAGTCGATGATCTCGTCGAACCGGGCGTCGATCTGCGCGCGCGACATGCCGTGCAGGCCGGCGGTCAGGTAGACGTTGTCCCGCACGGTGAGGTCGTCGACGAAGCCTCCGGTGATCTCGATCAGCGGCGCGACGCCGTCGGTGACCCGCACGGTGCCCTCGTCGGGCAGCAGCACGCCCGCCACCAGCTTCAGGAGCGTCGACTTGCCCTGGCCGTTGCGGCCGACGACGCCGATCGCCTCGCCCGGCTGCACCTGGAAGGTCACGTTGCGCAGCGGCCAGAAGTCGTCGGGGCGCGTGCGGCGCTGGCGCGACGAGAACAGGTCCTTGAACGAGCGGCGCGCACCGCGGTTGCGGCGGAAGCGCACGCCGAGGCCGTCGACGGCGATGACGGGTCCCACTCAGATCTCCTTCAGCACATCGCGCTCGAAGCGCCGGAACACCAGCCAGCCGATCCCGAGGATGAGCACGGACATGGCCGCGCTCACGCCCACCAGGAACCAGTCCAGCTCCTCCGGGAAGAACGTCGCCCGGTAGAGGCTGAAGATGCCGGTGAGCGGATTGAAGGCCGACCAGAAGTGCAGCGAGAACAGCACGTCGGTCTGCGCGCCCGGGTGCGCGGCCAGGTAGGCGGCGCAGTCGCGCGCGGCGATGCCCGCGCCGCAGCCGCCGGGGAGGTCGCGCGCGCTGTAGATGATGGGGGAGGCGTAGAAGAGGAACCGCAGCACCAGCTTGACCGCCCGCTCCAGGTCGCGGAAGAAGACCACCAGCGGCGCCACGATCAGCCCGACGCCGACCGTGAGGACGGTCTGCAGCACGATCGCCAGCGGGAACAGCAGGATGTCGACGTTCACGGGCGCGCCGGTGATCACCGCGAAGAAGGCCAGCACCGGCAGGGAGAGCAGGAACTCGATGCCCTTCGATGCCACGATCCGGTTGACCCAGATGGTGCGCGGGATCATCGTCGAGCGGATCAGCTTCGCCTCACGGATGTAAGCGCGGGTGCTGTCCGAGACGGCGCCGTTGAACCACATCCAGGGCAGCAGGGCCGCCAGCAGGAAGACGATGTACGGGTTCTCGCCGACGTCGCGGCGGAACACGACCGTGAACACGAACCAGTAGATCGCGCTCATCACCAGCGGGTCGAGGATCGACCACACGTAGCCGAGGACGCTCGTGGAGTACCGCACCCGCAGGTCGCGCTTGGTCAGCAACCAGAGCGAATGCCGGTAGCGCGCGAAGCGCGTGCGCTGCGCAGGGCGCAGCTGCGCGGAAGTACTGGTCACGGGAACCCATCGTATTGATCGAAGCTGCGTGAGACGCTCACGCGGCTTCGACTATACGAAAAGATTGGCCCGCTCGAGGTCCTCCTGGAAGTCGACCTCCACCGCGTACAGGTCGGAGATGTCGACCGGCTCGACGAGCAGGCCGTCCTGCTCGATCGCGAGCTCGATGCCGCGCTCGAAGTAGTCCTGGTCGGCGACGCGCTGCAGCTGGCGCAGCAGGGCGGCCTTGTCCTTGCTCGAGATGTAGTTGATGCCGACGGCCTCGCCCAGACCGCCCTTGACGGTCTTGGAGAGCTCCTGGATGTAGCCCTCGGGGCCGGTCGTGTACTTGACCTCCTCGTCGGCGACCGACGAGGTGTTGACCGTGACGAAGGTCTGGTCGCGGGCGACCATCGCCGCGCCGCGGACGAGGACGGCCGGGTCGAAGACCACGTCGCCGTTCATCCAGAGCACGCCGCCCTGGCCGGACGCCTGGAGGGCGCGCATGAGGCTCTTGGAGGTGTTGGTCTGGTCGTACTGCTCGTTGTAGACGAACTGCGCGTCGGGGAAGGCCTCGATGATGTGCTCGAGCTTGTAGCCGACGACCAGGGTCACGGCGACGTCGTCGCCGAACGCGGCCTGGATGTTGTCGAACTGCTGCTGCATGATCGTGCGACCGTCGCTCAGCTCGGTCAGCGGCTTGGGGAGGGTCCGCCCGAGCCGGCTGCCCATGCCGGCGGCGAGGATCACTACCTGGGTCGTCACAATCTTCTCCTTGTCATCGCGCACGATGCGGCGGAGACGGCGGGTGGCCGTCGAAGCCGGAGCCGGATCGATTAACCCGGGGTTCATCCGCGCTTACGCGTATCGACACCTCTTCATGCCTGGGCCAGACTACCGGGCCCCCCGATCCGGGGGCAGGGGTTGACGGCGGTCGTTGCTGGGTCGTTATGTAGCTCCCAGGACTTTCGGAGGCGGCGGATCGGCTCCCGGGCGGCCGTGCGGAGGGTTCGCATCCAGCCGGGTATTGGTACGGTGTCGGGGTGAGTCCCGAGCGCGCGCGAGTACAGAACGGCGAGGCCGAACCGGCCCGTTCCGTCCCCGGCGAGCCCGGGGCCATCGAGAGCGCGCCCGGGCCGGGCGCCGCTTCGGGGGAGCGGACGGGGGACAGCATGGCCGAGGCCACGGGCGACGAGCAGAAGCCGCCGACGAAGGCACGCCCTGCCCCGAAGCGGGCGCCGCAGAAGACCGCGGCCGCCGCGACGCCGAGCAGCACGCGGACCCCGCGCACCAGGAGCACCACGGCGAAGCCGCGCACGCCGAAGGCGGCGACGCCGCGCGCCGGCGCGCCGAAGGCACCCGCCGCCGAGCAGGCCGGCACGGCGACCCCGGCAGAACCCACGACCGCGGCTCCGGAGGAGACGACCCCCGCTGCCCGTGCGGAGCCCGCCGCCGTCGTGACGACCGCGACGACAGCGACGACCGCGACGACCGCCGCTCCCGCTCCGGCGGCGACCGCGGTCCCCGTCCCGCAGGAGACGGCTCCGGCCGCGGCACCCGACACGCGCCCGACCGTGCTGTCGCTGCACGGCCTCCGCAAGCGCTACGGCGACACGCTCGCGGTGGACGACGTCTCGCTCGACATCAAGCAGGGCTCGTTCTACGGCATCGTCGGCCCCAACGGCGCCGGCAAGACCACGACGCTGTCCATCGCGACCGGGCTGCTCCGGCCGGACGAGGGCCGCGTCGTCGTCCACGGCGTCGACGCCTGGGCCGAGCCGGTCCGCGCGAAGCACGTGATCGGCGTCCTGCCCGACAAGCTGCGCCTGTTCGACCGCCTGACGGGGGCCCAGTTCCTCCACTACGCCGGCACGTTGCGCGGGCTCAACGCCAAGACCGTCCGCGCTCGCACCGCCGACCTCGCCGCGGCGTTCGGCATCGAGGACGCCCTGGAGCGCCTGGTCGCCGACTACTCCGCCGGCATGACGAAGAAGATCGCCCTCGCCGCCGCGATGATCCACTCGCCGCGGCTGCTCGTCCTCGACGAGCCGTTCGAGTCGGTCGACCCGGTCTCCGCGGCCAACGTGGTCGACATCCTGCAGCGCTACACCGCCGCCGGGGGGACCGTCGTCGTCTCCAGCCACGGCATGGACATGATCCAGCGGGTGTGCGACAGCGTCGCCATCATCGTCCGCGGCAAGGTGCTGGCGTCGGGGACCATCGACGAGGTGCGCGGAGAGCAGACGCTGGAGGAGCGGTTCGTCGAGCTCGCCGGCGGGCGCAAGGCTGCGGAGGGCATGGAGTGGTTGCACAGTTTCTCGGACTGAAGCTGCGGCTGCTGGGCAACGCCTTCCGGCGCAGCACCTGGCACGTGGTCGGGCTGGTCGCGGGGCTGCTGTACGGCGCCGTCATCACCGTCATCGTCGTGTCGTCGCTGTTCGCGGCACGGACCCTGCCCGACGTCGCCGCCGTCCACACCGTCCTCGTCGTGCTGGGCTCCATCGTGGTGGCCGGCTTCGTGCTGCTGCCGCTGCTGTTCGGGATCGACGACACGCTCGACCCGCGCCGCTTCGCGCTGTTCGGCATCCCGAGCGGGAGGCTCGCGCTCGGCCTGCTGCTGGCCGGCCTCCTCGGCGTTCCCGCCCTCGTGCTGGCCGTGTGCAGCGCGGCGACGGTCGTGACCTGGTCGCGCAGCCCCGGCGCCGCCCTGCTCGCGGTGCTCTGCACGGTGATCGTCGTGCTCACCTGCGTGCTGGCGTCGCGGGTCGTCGCGAGCATCGCCTCCACCCTCCTCGACACGCGCCGGTCGCGCGAGGCGGGGAGCGTCGTGGGGGTCGTCGTCGTGGTGCTGCTCGCACCGGTGCTCCTGCTCCTGCTCACGGTCGACTGGGGCCGCGACGGGCTGGGCGTGCTCGGCGGCTTCGCCGGCTGGCTGCAGTGGACGCCGCTCGGCGCCGCGTGGAGCGCTCCAGGGGCCGCGGCCGCCGGCGATGCCGGCGGTGCGGTGGTCCAGCTGCTCATCGCCGCCGTCACCCTCGGGCTGCTGTGGCTCGCATGGCGCGCGCTGGTGGACCGCGTGCTGGTCACCCCGGCCAGGGAGGCCAGGGCGCGCGACTACCACGGGCTCGGCTGGTTCGCCCGGCTGCGCGGCGGCCCGACCGCCGTCATCGCCGCCCGCTCGATGACCTACTGGGGCCGTGACCCGCGGTACTGGGTCTCGATGATCATGATCCCGGTCATCCCGGTGTTCGTCATCGTCGCACTCACCCTCGCCGGAATCCCCGCCCACTACGTCTGCCTCGTGCCGCTGCCGCTGGTCTGCCTGTTCCTCGGGTGGAGCATCCACAACGACCTCGCCTACGACAGCACCGCGATCTGGCTGCACCTGGTGTCGGGGACGCGCGGCATCGCCGACCGCGCCGGGAGGATGTTCCCCCCGGTCGTCATCGGCATCCCGGTGATCGCGATCGGCTCGATCATCACCACCGCGACCTTCGGCGACTGGGCCGTGCTGCCCGCGGTCGCCGCCCTGAGCGGTGCGGTGCTGGTCATCGGGCTCGGGCTCTCCAGCATCTCGTCCGCGCTCGTGCCGTACCCGGCGACGAAGCCGGGTGACAGCGCCTTCACCCAGCCGCAGACGTCCGGAGGCTCTGCCGCGCTCATCCAGACGCTCAGCTTCTTCGCGACGGTCCTGATCTCGTCTCCGGTGCTGGTGTTCCTGATCCTCGGCCTCACTGTCAGCCCGTTCTGGCTCGGCGTCGCGCCGGTCGCGGCCGTGCTGATCGGCTTCGGGACGCTGTTCGTCGGGCTGTGGGCGGGCGGCCGCGTCTTCGACCGCCGCGGTCCCGAGCTGATGGCGTTCGCCAACCGCAACGACTGATCGCCCCACCTCCCGACTCGCCGTGCGATCGCGCGTCTAGACTGGAGGCATGAACGACGCCAGCATCTCCGAGCCGGGAGGACTGCCCACCGGCGGCGGCTCGACGACGATGGAGCGCGAGCTCCAGGAGCTGACGCAGGACTTCGACCCCGGCGACCACGATCGCTTCTCGCACTATGTGAAGAAGGAGCAGATCCTCGAGTCCGCCGTCACCGGCAAGCCCGTGAAGGCGCTGTGCGGCAAGAAGTGGACGCCGGGGCGCGACCCCGAGAAGTTCCCCGTCTGCCCCGCCTGCAAGGAGATCTACGAGGCCCTGCGCGACGAGTAGCCGCGACCAGGAGCCGAGCGCGCGACGCTCACTCGAAGATCGTCGGCAGGACCGGGTCTCCGCGACCCAGCCGGAACGCCTCGTCCGGCAGCTCCCGCATCGCTGCCGCGCGGTGCTCGCGCGCCCGGTGCGTGCCCTCGACGCCGAGGTGCTCGCGGTGCACCTCGCCGTCCGTGATCAGCGGCACGAGGAGGTCGCGGCCGTTGTCGTCGGGGGTGTCGCCCTCCTCGATGATGTGCACCACCTCGGCCACGGCCTCCCCGGCCTGGTCGAGCCGGCGCACCGGATGCTTGCGGCCGCCGACGCTGGCCTTGCCGTCCGACTTCTTGGCGACGGGGATCCAGTCGCCCTCGCTGTCGCGCGGGCGGTGCGCGACGAGCTTGTAGACCATCCCGGAGGCGGGGGAGCCCGAACCGGTTACGACCGAGGTGCCGACGCCGTACGAGTCGACGGGCGAGGCGGCCAGGGCGGCGATCGTGAACTCGTCGAGGTCGTTCGTCACGGTGATCCGCGTCTTCGTGGCGCCCAGCGAGTCCAGCTGCTCGCGCACCTGGCGGACGAGCTTCGGGAGGTCGCCGGAGTCGAGGCGGATGGCGCCGAGCTCGGGCCCGGCGACCTTCACCGCCGTCTCGATGCCCTTCTCGATGTCGAAGGTGTCCACGAGGAGGGTCGTGCCGGGGCCGAGCGCGTCGACCTGGGCCCGGAAGGCGTCCTCCTCGCTGTCGTGCAGCAGGGTGAAGGCGTGCGCCGCGGTGCCCATCGTCGGCACGCCCCAGGTGCGGCCCGCCTCCAGGTTGGAGGTGGCGCTGAAGCCCGCGATGAACGCCGCCCTGGCCGCGGCCACGGCGCTGTGCTCGTTGGCCCGCCGCGAGCCCATCTCGGCGAGCGGCCGTCCGGCGGCGGCGCTCACCATGCGGGCGGCGGCGGAGGCGACGGCCGAGTCGTAGTTGAACACGCTGAGCAGCAGCGTCTCGAGGATGACCCCTTCGGCGAAGGGCGCGTCCACGATGAAGAACGGCGACCCCGGGAAGAAGAGCTCGCCCTCCCGGTATCCCCGGATGGTGCCGGAGAAGCGGTAGTCGGCGAGCCAGTCGATCGTCTCGTCGCGCACGACGTGGTTGTCGCGCAGCCAGGCGAGCTCCTCGTCGCCGAAGCGGAACTGCTCGATCAGCTCCAGCAGGCGGCCGGTCCCGGCGAGCACGCCGTAGCGGCGTCCGGCGGGGAGGCGGCGGGTGAACGCCTCGAACACGCATTCGCGGTCGTGCGTGCCCTTGAGCAGGGCGGCGTCGAGCATCGTGAGCTCGTAGCGGTCGGTCAACAGCGCGGAGGACTCGGTCACGGCTCCACCCTAGCCGCGCCCCGCCACGGCGGCGGGGGATAGGCTGGTGTGCTGTGACGGATGCGCCGATCGGGATCTTCGACTCAGGGGTCGGCGGGCTCACGGTCGCCCGCGCGATCCGCGACCAGCTGCCGAACGAGTCCATGCTCTACGTCGGCGACACCGCGCACTCCCCGTACGGGCCGAAGCCGATCGCCGAGGTGCGGCGGTACTCGCTCGAGGTGCTCGACTTCCTGGTCGACCAGGGCGTGAAGCTGCTCGTGATCGCCTGCAACACGGCGTCCTCCGCGGTGCTGCGGGATGCGCGCGAGCGGTACTCGGTCCCGGTCATCGAGGTCATCCAGCCGGCCGTGCGCCGCGCGGTGGCGGCGACCCGCACCGGGCGCGTCGGCGTGATCGGCACCGTTGGGACCATCGCCTCCCGCGCCTATGAGGACGCGTTCGCCGCTGCTCCCACCCTGCAGCTGTTCTCGCAGGCGTGCCCGCGGTTCGTGGAGTTCGTGGAGGCGGGCATCACCAGCGGCGACGAGGTGCTGCGGGTGACCGCCGAGTACCTGGCGCCGCTGCGCGAGGCCGATGTCGACACGCTCGTCCTCGGCTGCACGCACTACCCGTTCCTGAAGGGCGCCATCTCGTACGTGATGGGGGAGGGCGTCTCGCTCGTCTCCAGCGACACCGAGACCGCCAAGGACGTCTACCGCACGCTCGTCGGCGGCGGGCTGGAGCGCCGCTCGCCCGCTCCGCCGACCATCCGCTACGAGGCCACCGGGCTCGACGCGGACAACTTCCTGCGCCTCGCGCACCGCTTCATCGGCCCGGAGGTCTCGCAGGTCGACCTGGTGACCACCGGCGTCATCGAACTGCCACGCTGACCGACCCGTGCTGACCGGCGCCCGCCGACCGACGCCCCCACCACCCTCGAGGAGACGACCGTGACCGACACCACCCGCGCCGACGGGCGCACCGCCGCCCAGCTGCGCCCCGTGACCATCGAGCGCGGCTGGAGCCGCCAGGCCGAGGGCTCCGCGCTGATCTCGTTCGGCAACACGCGCGTGCTCTGCACCGCCTCCTTCACCAACGGCGTCCCCCGCTGGATGTCCGGCAAGGGCCGCGGCTGGGTCACCGCCGAGTACGCGATGCTGCCGCGCTCCACCAACGAGCGGATGGACCGGGAGGCCGTCAAGGGCAAGGTCGGCGGCCGCACGCACGAGATCAGCCGGCTGATCGGCCGCAGCCTCCGCGCCGTCGTCGACATGAAGGCGCTCGGGGAGAACACCATCGTGCTCGACTGCGACGTGCTGCAGGCCGACGGCGGCACCCGCACGGCGGCCATCACCGGCGCGTACGTCGCGCTCGCCGACGCCCTGGAGTGGGGGCGGCAGAAGCGCTTCATCGGTCAGAAGGCGACGCCGCTCATCGACTCCGTGTCGGCCGTCTCGGTCGGCATCATCGACGGCACGCCGATGCTCGACCTCGCCTACGTGGAGGACGTGCGCGCCGAGACCGACATGAACGTCGTCGTCACCGGCCGCGGGCTGTTCGTCGAGGTGCAGGGCACGGCGGAGGGCGCGCCCTTCGACCGCGCCGAACTGAACTCCCTGCTCGACCTCGCGCTCGGCGGCACGACCGAGCTCGCCGGCCTCCAGCAGGCAGCGCTCGCCTCCTCCGCCTTGGGCATCGAAGGCTGAGCCGGATGGTCCGCGTCGTCCTCGCCACGCACAACCCGCACAAGGCGCGGGAGTTCCAGCAGATCCTCGGCGACGCCGTTCCCGGGCTCGAGATCGTCGCCTACGACGGCCCGGAGCCGGTGGAGGACGGCGTCACCTTCGCCGAGAACGCCCTCATCAAGGCGCGCGCGGCGGCGGCGCACACCGGCCTGCCCGCGCTCGCGGACGATTCCGGGATCTGCGTCGACGTGATGGGAGGCGCGCCCGGCATCTTCTCGGCGCGCTGGGCAGGGCGGCACGGCGACGCGGAGGCCAACCTCCGCCTCCTGCTCGACCAGCTCGCCGACCTGCCGGAGCCCGCTCGCGGCGCGCACTTCACCGCGACGCTCGCCCTCGTCGTCCCCGGTGCGGAGCCGACGGTCGTGCAGGGGATCTGGCCTGGTCGCATCGCGCCGGAGGCGCGGGGCGAGCACGGCCACGGGTACGACCCGATCTTCGTGCCCGACGGTCACGACGTGACGGCCGCGCAGCTCTCGCCCGAGGCGAAGAACGCCGAGAGCCACCGGGCGCGCGCCTTCGCGGCGATCGCTCCGGCGCTGCGCGCGCTCGCCGAGCGGCCGTCGGCGGCGGGCTGAGAACGGCACTCATTCCCAACTAGGCCGCGGGCCTGGCGGGGCGGCCGACTTCTATCTACCGTAGAAGCGATGAGTCACTCCCACGGCCACGAGGCCAACCGCAACCGGCTGCTGATCGCGATCGCGATCGTCGCGGCCGTGCTCGTCGTGGAGGTCGTGGGGGCTTGGTTGAGCGGCTCGCTGGCGCTGCTGGCCGACGCGGGGCACATGCTCAGCGACGGCACCGGCCTGGTGATCGCGCTGATGGCGACGATCGTGGCGGCGCGACCGGCGACCGACCGGCAGACGTTCGGCTTCCGGCGCGCGGAGGTGTTCGGCGCCCTGATCAACGGCCTCATCCTGGTGGCCGTCGCGGTGGGCGTGGCGATCGGCGCCGTCTCGCGGCTGGTGTCGGGGGAGGCGGAGGTGCACAGCCTCCCGATGCTCGTCGTCGCGGTGATCGGCCTGCTGGCGAACCTGGTGGCGCTGCTCGTGCTGCGCCCCTCCGCCGGGCAATCGATCAACATGCGCGGCGCCTACCTGGAGGTGCTGGGCGACCTGATCGGGTCGGTGCTGGTGATCGCCGCCGCCCTTGTGATCATGACGACCGGGTTCCTCCCGGCGGATGCGATCGCGTCGCTGGCGATCGCCGCGCTCATCCTGCCGCGGGCGTTCGTGCTGCTGCGCGACGTTGTGCACGTGCTGAGCGAGTCGGCGCCGGCCGACACCGATGTCGCCGAGATCCGTCGGCACATCCTCGGCACGGCCGGCGTGGTGGCGGTGCACGACGTGCACGTGTGGGCGATCACGTCGGGCGCGCCGGTGTTCACGGCGCACGTGGTGGTCGAGCCGGCGGTGTTCCGCTCGGGCGACACCGGGCGCCTGCTCGACGACCTCTCCGGATGCCTGGCGAAGCACTTCGACGTCGAGCACTCGACGTTCCAGCTGGAGCCGGCCGAGCACGCCGCCCACGAGGACGAGCTGCACCGCTAGCGGCGCGCTCCCACCGCGTCCGCAACTCCGGAGGCCCGGCTTGACGCGCCGCTGTGTGGCCGGTAACTCCGGAGGGTGCGGCCGGGATTCGGCCGGGCTCCGGAGTTACGCGCGCTGGCCGCAGCATCCGCAACTCCGGAGGATCGGAGCGGGACGCGGCGAAGTACCGGAGGAACGGGTCCGGCGGCGGCGCGTCGCGCAGCGCCTCCGGAGATGCCGACGACGCGGCGGCGGCTCAGATGTCGGGCGTCGGCGCGGGGTGGGCGGCCGCCTCGGCCGCGCGCTTGCGCTTTGCCTTGCGGAGCGACTGGAAGTAGTGGAACAGCGTCGGCACCAGGGTGATCACCACGGCGCCGATCAGGATGATGTCGATGTAGCTCGAGACGAAGTCGGCGACCGGCGGGATGTAGCCGATGAGGTAGCCGAACAGCGTCAGCCCGGCGCCCCAGAGCAGGGCGCCCATCGCGTTGTAGAGCGAGTACTTGCGGTAGTTCATATGGCCGACGCCCGCCGCGACCGGTGCGAAGGTGCGCACGATCGGGACGAACCGGGCGAGGATGATCGCCAGCGCGCCGAAGCGCTCGAAGAAGGCGTTGGTGCGGCGCACGTTCTCGATGCTGAACAGTCCGCTCTCCCTGCGTTCGAAGATGCGCGGACCCGCCTTGTGGCCGATGAGGTACCCGACCTCGCCGCCGAGGAAGGCGCCGAACGCGATCGCGAGGCAGACCCACCAGATGTCGACGCCGAACACCAGCGACGTGTGGGTCAGCAGGCCCGAGATGACGAGCAGGGTGTCGCCCGGCAGCAGGAAGCCGACCAGCAGGCCGGTCTCGGAGAACACGATCGCGCAGACGACGAGCAGGGCCCACGGACCCGCCGCCGAGATGATGGTCTCTGGGTCGAGCCAGGGGATGAGGCCGGCGTGGTGGATCACGTGTCTCCAGACGGGTTCAGGGCGATGCAGCCGAGTCTAGCGGCGGTAAGCTGCGCGCTCCGTGAAAAATCCGCAGCGTGCGGCAAGATCATCCTGTGGTCTGACAACGAGGAGGCTGGGAGGCGCCCATGACCGGAGTGCTGCACGAGACGTTCACCGTGACGCGGCAGCTGGAGGCACCGCCGGAGCGCGTGTTCGCGGCGTTCGGCGACGACGCCCTGCGCCGGCGCTGGTTCCGCCTGCCCGGCCACTCGCCGGAGTACCGCCACGTCTTCGCGGTGGGCGGCGGGGAGGAGGCGCACAGCACCTTCACGCACCCGGACGGCAGCGTGGAGCGCCTGCAGTACCGCTCGCGCTATCTCGACATCGTGCAGGACCGGCGGATCGTGTTCGGGTACGACTCCCTCGTCGACGACGTGCTGCGCTGGACGTCGCTGGTCACGGTGCTCATCGAGCCGGAGGGCGACGGCAGCGTGCTCGACTGGACGGAGCAGGTCGCCTTCCTGGTCAGGACCGGCGACGGAAGCGCCGATCTGCCCCACCTGCGCGGCGGGACGATCCTGCGCCTCAACGGGCTGCCGGCGGTTCTGGAGCAGGCCGCCTGAGCCGGCACGGCGAGCACGGTGCGGGAGAAGGGACTCGAACCCTCACGCCGAAGCACAGGAACCTAAATCCTGCGTGTCTGCCAGTTTCACCACTCCCGCGGCGCGCTGAGCGCGGCTACGACAATAGCTCATGCACGCGCGGCGCGACCCGCGTGCCGTACAGCTCGATCGCCCGCATGAGGTGGTCGTGGCCCAGCGTGCCGTTGCTGATCTTGAGGTCGAACCGCGACAGGCCGAGCCCGCGAGCGGCGTACGCGATCTTGTCGGCGACCGTCTCCGGCGAGCCGACGAACAGCGCGCCGTCGGGGCCGGCCTCGTGCTCGAAGCGGGCGCGGGAGGCCGGCGGCCAGCCGCGCTCGGCGCCGATCCGGTTGGTCATCGCCTCCCAGTGCGGCCACAGCAGGTCCTTCGCCTCCTCGTCGGTCGCGGCGATGAAGCCGGGGGAGTGGACGCCGATCGGCAGGGTGGTGTCCTGCTCGAACTGGCCGAGCGCCTTGCGGTAGAGCTCGGCGAGCGGCTGGAACCGCATCGGGCCGCCCCCGATGATGGCGAGCATCAGCGGGAGTCCGTAGTGCGCAGCCCGGATGACCGATTCCGGGCTGCCGCCCACGCCGATCCACGTCTTCAGGAGGCCGTGCTCGAGGTGCGGGTAGACGGACTGGCCGTTCAGCGCCGGGCGGAGGGATCCCTCCCAGCTGACCGGCTCCTGCTTCCGGACCTCGGCGAAGAGGTTCAGCTTCTCCTCGAACAGCTCCTCGTACTGGCCGAGGTCGAAGCCGAACAGCGGGAACGACTCGATGAACGAGCCGCGGCCCAGGATGACCTCCGCCCGGCCTCCCGACACGCCGTCGAGGGTCGCGAAGCGCTGGAAGACGCGCACCGGGTCGTCGGAGCTCAGCACGGTGACCGCCGAGCCGAGGTGGATCCGTTCCGTGCGGCCCGCGATCGCGGCGAGCACGACCTCCGGCGCGGAGACGGCGAAGTCCTTCCGGTGGTGCTCGCCGATGCCGATGAAGTCGAGACCGACCTGGTCGGCCAGCACCCCCTCCTCGACGACGTTGCGCAGCACCTGGGCGTGCGGGAGCGGGCTGCCGTCGGCGCCCAGCGTCACGTCGCCGAAGGTGTCGATCCCGAGTTCGAGCGCGGCCATGGTCCAGTCCTCCCGTCGGTGCGCCCGGTATATGCGAACGCATGGAGGTGAACGGCCCCCGCCCGAAGGCTATTCCGCGACGGGCCCGTCGGCGGCCGGACGGGCCGGCGGCCGCCGCGGCACGTACCGCGGGATGTACCGGCCGAGCAGGACGGCGCCGACCAGCCCCAGTGCGCCCATCACGCCGCTCGCGAAGGCGATCGAGACCAGCGCGGTGAGCAGCGACACCACGAGCGGAGCGACCGCCTGACCGGCGTCGCCCGCGAACCGCCAGGCGCCGAGGAAGGCGGCGGGGCTCTCCTTCGGCGCGAGGTCGGCGCCGAGCGTCATGATGATGCCGGAGCCGATGCCGTTCGCGACCGCGAGGAAGACGGAGACGCCGATGTACCAGGCCACCCGCGCGTCGAGGTCGTGCGAGAACGCGAGCACCAGGAAGCCGAGGCCCAGCCCGAGCATGGAGGGGATGGCGCTCCACATCCGGCCGAACCGGTCCATGATCTGGCCGCTCGCGTAGAACAGCGCGAAGTCGACGGCGCCCGCGATGCCGATGATGAGGGCCGTGTTCGACTCGCTGAGGCCGATCGACACCGCCCACAGCGGGAGGAGCACCGTCCGGGCCGAGCGCACGGCGGCCACGAGCGACACGCCTCCGCCCATCCGCGCGAGCACCGCGCGGAACGACCAGATCGTGCGGAACAGGCCGTGCGTGCGCTCCTCGGCCTCCTCCTCGCCCGCGGTGACCATCGCGCCGGAGGCGTCGGCGGTGCGCGGGCTCGGCCCGAACATCCGCTCGGGGTCCGGCAGGGCGAGCAGGACGACCACCGAGCCCAGGCAGCTGACGATGAAGATCCAGAACACCGACTGGGTGGAGCCGGTGAGCGCGATCACGGCGGAGGCGATCAGCGGCCCGACGAACCAGCCGGCGCGGAACACGCCGCCGAGCGTCGAGAGCGCCCGCGCGCGGAACCGGGCGGGCACGTACGTCGTCATGAAGGCGTGCCGCGCAAGGGCGAACACCGCGGTCGAGAGCCCGACGACGAAGATGCCGCCCGTCAGGACCCAGTAGTTCGGAGCGAGGAGGCAGACGACCACGCCGAGGACCGCGACCGTCGCCGCGCCGATCATCGCGCGGCGCTCGCCGATGCGCGCGACGATCCAGCCGCTCGGGATGTCGCCGGCGAGCTCCCCGAGCATGATCATCGAGGCGATGAACCCGGCCATGGCGAGGCCGGCGCCGAGGTTGCCCGCGGCGATCGGGATGATCGGGATGATCGCGCCCTCGCCGATCGAGAACAGCAGCGTGGGGAGGAACGCGGCCAGGGCGACGGAGCGGAAGCTGAAGGGGCGCTCGTCGGAAGTCATCTCGTTAACAGGCTACAACTTCCGTCGCGGGCTTCCCGGGCTTCCCTGCTCCCGTCCGGCGGCGGCCGGTAGGCTGGACGCGACATGATCGAACTCGACCTCTCCCAGCAGATCGCCGACCTGCGCTCGACGCTCTCCGACATCCAGGCCGTCGTCGACGTCGACCGGCTCCGCGCCGACATCGCCGACCTCAGCGAGAAGGCGGGTGCTCCCGACCTCTGGGACGACACCGCGAACGCGCAGAAGGTGACCAGCGCGCTCAGCCATCGCCAGTCCGAGCTCAACCGGATCACCTCCATCGAGCAGCGCCTCGACGACCTGGAGGTGCTGGTCGAGATGGCCAACGAGGGCGACGACGAGGAGTCGGCGACCGAGGCCCGCGCCGAGCTGGAGGCGCTGCAGAAGGCGCTGGGCGACCTCGAGGTGCAGACCCTCCTGAGCGGCGAGTACGACGACCGCGCCGCGATCGTGACCATCCGCTCCGGCGCCGGCGGCGACGACGCCACCGACTTCGCCGAGATGCTGCTGCGCATGTACCTGCGGTGGGCGGAGCAGCACAAGTACCCGGTGAAGGTGATGGACACCTCCTACGCCGAGGGCGCTGGCATCAAGTCGGCGACATTCGAGGTCGACGTGCCGTACGCCTTCGGCACGCTGTCGGTCGAGGCCGGCACCCACCGCCTGGCGCGCATCAGCCCGTTCGGCTCCGCCGACAAGCGGCAGACGTCGTTCGCGGCGGTCGAGGTCATCCCGCTCATGGAGGAGGCCACCGAGGTGGACATCCCCGAGGGCGACATCCGCATCGACGTGTTCCGCTCCTCGGGCCCGGGCGGCCAGTCGGTCAACACGACCGACTCCGCCGTGCGCATCACCCACCTCCCGACCGGCATCGTCGTCTCGATGCAGAACGAGAAGTCGCAGATCCAGAACCGCGCCGCCGCGATGCGCGTGCTGCAGACGCGCCTCCTGCTGCTCCAGAAGGAGGAGGAGGCCGCCAAGAAGAAGGAGCTCGCCGGCACCATCACCGCGAGCTGGGGCGACCAGATGCGCTCCTACTTCCTCTACGGCCAGCAGCTCGTGAAGGACCTGCGCACCGGCTACGAGTCCGGCAACCCGCAGACGGTGTTCGACGGCGACCTCGACGGGTTCATCGCCGCGGGCATCCGCTGGCGTGCCGGCAACAAAGCCGAGGCTCAGGCGTAGTCCACCCGACGCTCAGGCTTGGGACCGCCTGGCATGTCGCGGTGCCGGTTCGGCCGGTTCGTGTCTAGTCTCTAGACGTCATGATCCGGTTCGAACACGTATCCAAGCAGTATTCGGGCACCACGCGTCCGGCGCTGAACGGCATCAACCTGGAAGTGCTGCGCGGAGAGTTCGTCTTCCTCGTCGGCGCCTCCGGTTCCGGCAAGTCCAGCTGCCTGCGCCTCATCCTCAAGGAGGAGAAGCCGACCAAGGGGAAGATCCACGTCCTGGGTCAGGACCTCGGCACGATCTCCTCGCGCAAGGTGCCGTACTTCCGCCGCAACATCGGCGTCGTCTTCCAGGACTTCCGCCTGCTGCCCAACAAGACGGTCTTCCAGAACGTCGCCTTCACGCTGCAGGTCATCGGCAAGTCCCGCGGGTTCATCCAGGAGGCCGTGCCCGACGTGCTCAAGATGGTGGGCCTCGAGGGCAAGGAGCAGCGCCTCCCCAACGAGCTCTCCGGCGGTGAGCAGCAGCGCGTCGCCATCGCACGTGCCGTCGTGAACAAGCCGCAGATCCTCCTCGCCGACGAGCCGACCGGAAACCTCGACCCCGCGACCAGCGCCGGGATCATGGCGGTGCTCGAGCGCATCAACGCCGGCGGCACCACGGTGCTCATGGCCACGCACGAGGCGGCGATCGTCGACCAGATGAAGCGCCGCGTGATCGAGCTGGTCGGCGGCCAGATCGTCCGCGACGAGCGGCACGGCGGATACGGCTTCACGGCCGCGATCCCGGTGGCGCAGGGGGCGCACGCGGCGCAGCCGCAGCAGGTGCCCGCGCAGCACGCGGCGGCGCAGCACGCGGCGGTGCAGCACGCGGCGGTGCAGCACGCGCCCGCTCAGCACGCGCCCGTCCCCGCCGCCGCTCCCGTGCCGGCAGCGGTCCCCGTCGCCGCTCCCGCCGCGCAGCCGATGACGCGGCCGCACGCTCCCACCGGCAACCCGACCGGTCCGGTGTCCGTGCCGCAGCCGGTGCAGCAGCAGCCGCAGCCGCAGCAGCCGGTGCAGCAGCAGCCGGCGCCCGCCGCTGCGCAGCAGCCCGCGCCCGACCGCTATCCCGCTCCCGTGCAGTTCGCGACAGCGCCCGTGCCGCCGGCACCGGCCTCGGAGGAGCTGCCGGAGCACTTGAACTTCACCGCGAACCTCGACCTGCGCGGCCTGCGCGAGGGCGACGAACGCGACGGCGAGCAGAATGTGGGGCCGACGAAATGAGATTCGGGCTCATCTGGTCGGAGGTCGCCAACGGCCTCCGCCGCAACCTCTCGATGGTCGTCTCGGTCATCCTCGTGACCTTCATCTCGCTGACCTTCGTCGGCACCGCGGTGCTGCTGCAGCTGCAGATCGGCCAGATGAAGACCTACTGGTACGACCGCGCCCAGGTGGCGGTGTACATGTGCACCGAGACCGACAACTGCCAGGGCGGCGCCGCGACCGAGCAGACCATCGCCGCCGTGCAGAAGCAGCTGGAGTCGCCGGAGCTGTCGCCGTACATCCAGAAGTTCTACTTCCAGGACCAGCAGCAGGGCTACGAGCAGTTCCAGCAGCAGTTCAAGGGCAACCAGATCGCCGACTTCGTCACGCCGGAGATGATCCCGCAGACGTTCTGGGTGAACCTCAAGGACCCGAACAACTCGGCCGTGCTCACCGAGACGCTGTCGGGCGCCGCGGGGGTGCAGAGCGTCGTCGACCAGCGCAGCTACCTCGACCAGATCTTCAGCATCCTGAACGCGGCCAGCCTCACGGCGATCGGCATCGCGGCGATCATGCTCATCGCGGCCGTGCTGCTGATCGCGACGACCATCCGGCTCTCCGCGTTCTCACGACGGCGGGAGATCGGGATCATGCGGCTGGTCGGAGCATCGAACCGCTTCATCCAGACCCCGTTCATCATCGAGGGCGTGATCGCGGCGCTGATCGGCTCGATCCTGTCGTGCGTCGTCATCTCGCTGCTGGTGCAGTATTTCGTGCGCGGGTACCTGGGCGAACGCATCCAGTCGATCAACTTCGTGTCGATGGAGCAGGCGTGGCTGGTCATCCCGGTGCTCGTCATCATCGGCGTCGTGCTCGCGGCCGCCAGCGCGAACTTCGCGATCAAGCGGTATCTCAAGGTCTAGCGCTAGACTGGTCTGCTGCCCGGCCGCGTGCCGGGTGGCATCCCGTCGTCCGATCGTGAGGAGTGAGCCGTGCCCAAGGAGAAGGGGCAGAAGGTGGTCGCCACCAACCGCCGCGCCCGTCACGACTACCTCATCGAGGACACCTTCGAGGCCGGCCTGGTGCTGACCGGCACCGAGGTCAAGTCGCTGCGGCTCGGCCGGGCGTCGCTCGTCGACGGGTACGGCTTCATCGACGGCGGGGAGGCGTGGCTCGACGCCGTGCACATCCCCGAGTACGCCGACGGCACCTGGAACAACCACGCTCCGCGGCGCAAGCGCAAGCTGCTGCTGCACAAGCAGCAGATCCTCAAGATCGAGAGCAAGGTCAAGCAGGGCGGCTACACAATCGTGCCGCTGCAGATCTACTTCAACGACGGCCGGGCCAAGGTCGAGATCGCGGTCGCCAAGGGCAAGCGCGAGTACGACAAGCGCCAGGCGCTGCGCGAGCGGCAGGACAAGCGCGAGGCCGAGCGTGCGATGTCGAGCCGGCGGCACCTGGGGGAGTGATCCCGGCCGCGGCGGCCGTGCAGGCGGCGGGTGCGTCGGCGGCGGGTGCGTCGGCGGCGGGTGACAGACTGAGCGCATGACCACTCCGGCCCGGCCCCTCCCCGTCAACGGCACGTACAACTTCCGCGACGTCGGCGGCTACCCGACCGACGGCGGGACGACCCGCCGGGGCAAGCTGTACCGCTCGGACGGGCTCGCCCGGCTCGGCGAGGATGGCCGTGCGGCCCTGCGCGAGCGTGACGTGCGCGTCGTCATCGACCTCCGCGACGACTTCGAGGTGACGGCGCAGCCCGACGACCTGGCGGGGCTCGACGTCACCGTGCTGCACCTCCCGGTGTTCGAGGGGTCGGGGGCCTCCGCCTCCACCATCGGCGCGACCCTCGTGGACCTCTACGAGAAGATCGTGCTGCAGCACCGCGACGTCGTCGTGCGCGCCCTGCGCGAGATCGCCGACACCGGGGAGGACGCCGTCGTCGTGCACTGCACCGCCGGCAAGGACCGCACCGGCATGGTCGTCGCCCTCGCCCTGCTCGCCGTCGGCGTCGACCGCGAGACGGTCATCGCCGACTACGCCGCCACCCAGGCGAACCTCGACGGGCCGTGGCTGGAGGGGATGATCGCCATGATCCGCAGGCACGGCGTCGAGGTCACGCCCGACCTGCGCGTCATCCTCGGCGGCAGCCCGCCCGAGGCGCTGGAGGCGGTGCTCGACCTCATCGACCGCGAGCACGGCGGGGTGCACGAGTACCTCCTCGACGCCGGGATGGACGAGCTGGAGCTCGCCAAACTGCGCTCGGTGCTCGTCCAGCCGGCCTGAGGGTTCACACCCGGTTCATAACGAGTTGGCAGCCCCGTTTCGGCCGGGTGGTGCTTGCATGAGTCCATGGACGATCAGCCGCAGGAGCCGGAGGCGCGCGCGCCCGAGCCGGGAGCGCCCGCGCCGGGAGCGCCCGAGCCGGGTGCAGCGGAGCCCCACGAGCCGTTCTACAAGCGGCACGGGCTGGCGTTCGCGATCTCGACGCTCGTCCTCGGGGTGATCGTGCTGTTCGGCGCGGTCGGCGTCGGCGCGTTCACCGTCGCGACGTTCGCCTCCCGCGCGGCACCCGTGATGTCGTGGCTCGGTCAGATGGACCGGGGCGATCGCGGGGACCGGGGCGATCGCGGGGACCGTGGCGAGGGGCAGCCTCCGCAGAACCCCGGCTCGCAGAAGGCGCTCGTGCGCGGGACCATCGACTCCATCTCGGGCTCGACCTGGAAGCTCACCACCGACGCGGGCCGCACGGTCACGGTGAAGCTCACC
Source organism: Leifsonia sp. KNZ12-8B (assembly GCF_056755495.1). Lineage (NCBI taxonomy): Bacteria > Bacillati > Actinomycetota > Actinomycetes > Micrococcales > Microbacteriaceae > Leifsonia > Leifsonia sp. KNZ12-8B. The sequence goes on along the minus strand of NZ_JBPGXM010000010.1, from coordinate 13,740 downwards.
TCCTCCACGGTGTACGGCCACCCGGGCGCGGAGGGAGGCTCGGCCTCCGATTTCGCGGCGGGCGACGAGGTGATTGTCGTCGGCACGCGCTCCGGCGGCACGGTGACGGCGACGCGCGTCCTGAACCTGGCCGACTTCCCGCTGCGTCCACCGTCGACGCCCGCACCGCCGGCGACGCCGGGCTCCGGAGACCTCTGAGGCCGTCGCGGATCAGGACGCGGCGAACCGCGCGTGCACCTGAACCGCGATCGTCAGCTCTTCTGGCTTGAGGGCGAGCGTGGCGCTTCCCGTGTCGGAGGCGACGCGAGCGAACATGGGCTGCGGCGGCTGCGGGGGAGCGGCGCCGTCGCCGAGCATGCCGGGGTCGCTGAGCGCGAGCGGGCGCACGGCGGAGAGGCCGAGGCTGGTCGCGTAGACCGTGGCCTTGGCGACGGCGTTCTCGACCGCGCGGCGGCGCGCCTCCTGGGTGAGGGTCTGCCGCCGGGCCTCGGTCAGCCCCCAGGTCACCCCCTCCACCTGCACGCCGTCGAGCAGGGACACGACGCCGACCCAGTCGGAGAGCGCGCCGAGCTCGCCGAACACCGCCTCGACGCCCACCTGGGCGCGGTAGACGACCGGGAGCTGACGCCCCTCCTGGTTCCACGGGCGCTCGCCCCACACGCGCAGGCTGTCGGACGACCACTGGGTGACCGGGGCGGAGGCCCCCTCGTGCAGGTCGCGCAGCTCGCGGGCGAGCTGCTGATGCCGCTGTGCGGCCAGCGCCAGCGTCTCCTCCCGGTCCTCGCCGTCGTAGGCGATCAGGAGGCGCACCGTGCCGCGCTCGGAGGGGTGGCGCAGCTCGTACTCGCCCTGGACGGTGATGATCGTGTCGGCCATTCCCCGATGCTGGCATAGAACGCGGGTCTGTGGTGTTGTATGATGAGAAGCTCGCCGGAGACGGCGACCAGCACCTCCACAACTCAACAGCGCGTGACTGCGACCCGGCCAACAGGCCGCGCATGGGGATGATCGGTTTCGACATTGCCTGCGTGACTGTGAGAAGCGGGTCGAGGATGCATGCTTATCTCGTTAACGATGCATGCGAAAAAATAAGTGCCAATTCCAAGAGCACTGTCTCGGCCAAGGCCGACTTCGCCCTCGCGGCGTAAGTTCACCTCCGCCATTTAGAGAGACCGTCAGACCGGGAATCGTCCTCTACCCGGATCCTGGCGTCAGCTAGAGGACTTGCTTCTGCGTTGAGCATCAGGGCGCAGAGGGACTTCCACTGATACTGGGCCCGTCGGATCAGGTGCCAGCGACAAGATCCGGGGCCGAGAACACGTCTGCACTGGCTACGCCCGTAGAAGGCACATGACCACAGCAGTGGACGGGGGTTCGATTCCCCCCATCTCCACCATCAGGTCGCAGTCACGCGTTGTTCGAGTAGTGCGAGCGTGTCCTTGCTGAGGATGTTCACATCGTCGCCGACCCCCGTTCACGGGTGGTTCACGGCGCACCGGTGGGCTGTGAGGCGTTCCCTCTCCTCGAAAGGATCACCTCACCATGTCCTTCTCCTCCTCGCGCCGGCGCGGCGGCGTGCTGGCGCTCGCGGCGGCCTCCGGGCTGCTCGCCGCCGCCCTGCTGCCGGCGCCGGCCTTCGCGGCGCCCTCCGACCCCGGCGGCGCGACCCGCGACCAGCAGGACTCCACGGCGGCGCTGCGCGCGTCGATCGCGAACGGTCCGGCCAAGAACGTCATCCTCCTCATCGGCGACGGGATGGGCGACAGCGAGATCACCGTCGCGCGCAACTACCAGTACGGCGCCGGGGGGATGCTGCCGGGCATCGACGCCCTCCCGCTCACCGGGCAGTACACGACCTACTCGCTGTACAAGGACGGCGCGAACAAGGGCAAGCCGGACTACGTGCCCGACTCGGCCGCGACCGGGACCGCGTGGTCGACCGGCACCAAGACCTACGACAACGCGGTGGGCGTCGACATCGACGGCACGCCGCACGCGACGCTGCTGGAGCTCGCCCGTGCCAACGGCCTCCGGACGGGCAACGTGAGCACCGCCGAGATCCAGGACGCGACCCCGGCCGTCGAGGTCGCGCACGTCGGCGCCCGCTCCTGCTACGGCCCCGACAGCGCGACCTGCGGCGCCGACGCGCTCGACAAGGGCGGCCTCGGCTCGATCAGCGAGCAGCTGCTCGACGCGCGCGCCGACGTCACCCTGGGTGGAGGCTCCACCTCCTTCACGCAGACCGCCAAGGCCGGCCAGTGGCAGGGCGAGACCCTGTTCGAGCAGGCGGAGGACCGCGGCTACCAGGTCGTCGGCGACGCCGCCGGCCTCGACGCGGTGACGGAGGCGGACCAGGACAAGCCCCTGCTCGGCGTGTTCACGCCGGGCAACTTCCCGACCCGCTACGCGCCGACCACCGCGACCGTCGGCGGCGCCGACCAGGCGCCCGTCTCCTGCCAGCCCAACCCGGACCGCCTCGACACGAAGCTCTCGCTCGCGTCGCTGACGAGCAAGGCGATCTCGCTGCTCGACAAGCCAGGCGGCGACGGCTTCTTCCTGCAGGTGGAGGGCGCCAGCATCGACAAGCAGGACCACTCGGCCAACGCCTGCGGCCAGATCGGCGAGACGGTCGACCTCGACGAGGCCGTGCAGGCCGCGCTCGCGTTCGCGAAGAAGGACGGCAACACGCTCGTGATCGTGACCGCCGACCACGCGCACACCAGCCAGATCGTCGACTCCACCCCGCCGTCGACCCTCAGCACCGCGCTGACCACGGCCGACGGCACCGTGATGAAGGTCGCCTACGGCACCGCCGCGGCCGGCGGATCGCAGCAGCACACCGGAGCGCAGCTCCGCATCGCGGGTTACGGCCCTGGCGCCGCGAACGTCGTCGGCCTCACCGACCAGACCGACACCTTCTTCACCATCGCGAACGCCCTGCAGCTGGAGCGCAGCTACGCGAAGCTCAGCGCCGGCGCCAAGGCGACCGCCTCGAAGAGCACCGTGAAGCCGGGCGAGGAGTTCACGGTGACGCTCAGCGGCTGGGCCGGCGACCGCCAGGTCGGCGGCGTGGTGCAGTCCGACCCGGTGACGCTGCCGCGCACCGACGTCCTGAGCGGCTCGGCGACGGTCACCGTCACCGCTCCGGAGGATGAGGGCCAGCACACCGTGACGCTCACCGGAGCGCAGAGCGCGGTGCAGGTCGTGGTGCCGTTCGAGGTCACCGCCGACGGCGCGCCGTCCGGCGGCACCCCGGGCGGTGCGGGCGGCGGCGCCGGTGCCGGCGGTGGCGCCGGTGGCGGCACTGCGGGCGGCGACCCGGCCGCGGTGGCCGGTTCGGCGGCGAGCGCGCTGGCGTCGACCGGCTCGGTCGTCGCGCCGATCGTGGTCGTCGCGCTCGCGCTGCTGCTCGGCGGCTACCTGCTCTGGACCCGCGGGCGCCGCGGCGTGAACGGAGTGTCGCGCGGCTGACGCGGCTGACGCGGCGACATCTGCGACGGGCGCCTCGCGAAGGATCGCGGGGCGCCCGTTCGCGTCGTCGCGCCTCCCGCCGGCCCAGTGCCCAGTCGAGGCGCGTAGCCGGGAGTCGGTGTCGTCACGCCCCCGCCGGCCCAGCGCCCAGTCGAGGCGCGTTGCTCGCGGTCGGTGTGGTCACGCCTCCCGCTGGGCCAGCGCCCAATCGAGACCCGTCGCCAGCGCCGTGAGCACCGAGACGTGGCCCTCGCGGGGGCGCAGCCAGAGCTCGGCGGTGGGGAGGCGCTCCAGCTGGCGGTGGGCGTGGAGGGGAGGCACGACGCGGTCGCGGCCGCCCTGGACGAGGAGGACCGGGGCGGGGATCGTCGCGAGGTCGACGCCCCACGGGGTGACGTAGGCCACGTCGTCGTCGATCTCGCCGTCATGGCCCGCCGCTGCGCCGGCGGCGGCGTCGGCGCCGAGGGCCCGCCACGGGCCGTCGAGGGCCGCGTAGTCGCGGTCGATGAAGCTGTTCGGGTCGAATCCGGCCGTCTGCGCGTGGACGGCACGCGCCTCCCGGCCGAGCAGGGCCGTGCCGGTGCCGCTCGGGTCGGCCATGCCCGCGAACCAGTCGGGGCCGCCGTCGTAGGGTGCGATGCCCGCGATCACCAGCACGGCGCCCACCCGGTCCGGCGCGAGCGCGGCGCAGGCGAGCGCGTGCGGGCCGCCTCCGGAGGCTCCGGCGGTGATCAGCCGGTCGGCGCCGAGCGACGCGGCCACGGCGAGCGCGTCGCGGGCCGCGTCGGCGACGCTGCGGCCGGGGAGGGGCGTCGAGCCCGGGTAGCCGGGGCGCGCGCAGGAGACCACGCGGATGCCGCGGGCCGCCGCCGCGCGGGCGATCGGCTCGATGACGGCGCCGGTCTGCGGGGTGCCGTGGTGCCACAGCAGCACTGGCGCGCCGGCGTCTCCGCCGGTATCGAACCAGCGGACATCACGGCCGTCGGAGGTGACGAACGTGCCGGAAGTGGCGGGTGCCGGCGACGGTGTCATCCGCGCCACGCCTCCAGCTCGCGTCGCAGCTCCGCCTTGCGGTTGGCGGAGGCGAAGGAGGCGTCGATCGACGTGCGCGCGTACCACTCCGCCTGGGACGTCGTCAGGCCCAGCGCGTCACGCACCGCGATGAAGTTGTCTCCGGCGTAGCCGCCGAAGTACGCCGGGTCGTCGGAGTTGATCGTCACCGCCACCCCGGCCTCCGCCAGCCGGTCCAGCGGGTGCTGCGCGAGGTCGGGCGTCGCCTGCAGCCGCTGGTTCGACAGCGGGCAGACCGTGAGCGGGATGCGCTCGCGGGCGAGCCGCACGATCAGGGCCGGGTCGTCGAGGGAGCGGATGCCGTGGTCGATGCGCTCGGCGCGCAGCAGGTCGAGCGCTTCGACGACGTACTCGGCGGGCCCCTCCTCGCCCGCGTGCGCGACAGCGTGCAGCCCCTCGGCCCTGGCGCGCGCGAAGACGTCCTGGAACAGCGACGGCGGGTAGCCGACCTCGGCGGAGTCGAGGCCGACGCCGAGGAGGCGCTCGCGCCGGGTGAGTGCGGCGCTCAGCGTGCGGTCCGCCGACGCCACGGGCTGGTCGCGCAGGAAGCACAGGATGAGACCGCCGCTGATGCCGAGGTCGCGCCCGGCCTCGTCGAGTGCGCCGCCGATCCCGTCGATCACGGTCTCGATGGCCACCCCGCGCGCGGTGTGCGCCTGCGGGTCGAAGAACAGCTCGGCGTGCCGCACGCCCTGCTCGGCCGCCCGGCGCAGGTAGGTGCGGGTCAGCTCGGCGAAGTCGTCCTCCGTCTGCAGCACGGCCATCGTCGCGTAGTAGAGGTCGAGGAACGACTGCAGGTCGCTGAAGTCGTACGCCGCCGCGAGCTCGTCGACCGACGCGAACGGCAGCGCCACGCCGTTGCGGCCGGCCAGCTCGAAGGCGAGCTCCGGCTCGAGCGTGCCCTCGATGTGGAGGTGCAGCTCGGCCTTGGGGAGCGAGAGGAGCGCCGCATCGGACGGCTGCCTGGTCGGAGCGGGCCGGTCGGCGGAGGCGGGGGAGGTGCTGTCGGTCATGCGTTCGATCCTGCCACCTGCGCCCGCCGCGCTGCGGGCCGATCGTCATTCTGTGGAGGGACGCGGGCCTCCACAGGGCGCGGCTAGTCTGCGGGAATGCGATCCGGACGACGACGAGCCGCCCTGGCCGGCGCGGCGGTCGCCACGGTCGCGGCGGGGCTCGCCGTGCACGTCGCCGTCCCCGGAGGGCCGGGAGAGGTTCTCGGCGACGCGCTCTACGCGGCGCTCGTGTACCTCCTCGTCGCCGTCGTCGGCCCTGGGCTCCGGCCACCGGTCGCGGCGGCCGTCGCGATCGCCGCCTGCGCGGCCGTCGAGCTGCTCCAGCTCACCCCGCTGCCTGCGTTGCTCGCCGCCGCCGCGCCTCCGCTCGCCCTGGTGTTCGGCACGACGTTCCAGGCGACGGACCTCGTCGCGTATGCGGCGGGCGCGGCGGTCGCGGCCGCCGTCGACATGCTCAGCCGACGCGCAGCAGGATCTTCCCGAGGTGCGCGGACGACTCCATCCGCCGATGCGCCTGCGCCGCGTCGGCCAGGGGGAACACCGCGTCGATGACCGGGCGCACGCGACCGTCCGCGAGGAGCGGCCACACGCGGTCGCGCACGTCGGCGATGATGGCGCGACGCTCCTCCAGCGGCCGGGCGCGGAGCGTCGTGCCCCAGAGCCGTGCGCGCTTGCGCATCAGCAGCCCGATGTCGAGGGAGGCCGGGGTCCGGTCGCGGGTCGCGATCGCCATGATGCGGCCGCCGGTGGCGAGCGCGTCGAGATCGCGGGCGATGTAGGCGCCGCCGACGATGTCGAGCACGACGTCGACGCCGCGGCCGTCGGTGAGGGCGAGCGCCGCGGCGACGAAGTCCTGCGTGCGGTACTCGACGGCGGCGTCCGCGCCGAGGCCGCGGCAGAACTCGGCCTTCTCAGGGCTGCCGGCCGTGGCGATCACGGTCGCGCCGAACGCGCGGCCCAGCTGGATCGCCATGCTGCCGATGCCGCTCGACCCGCCGTGCGCGAGGAGCGTCTCGCCGGCGATGAGCCCGCCCAGCTGGAACACGTTCGACCAGACGGTCGCGACGACCTCCGGGAGCCCGGCGGCCTCCACCAGGTCGACCTCCTCCGGCACGGGGAGGACCAGACCGGCGTCGACAGTGACCAGTTCGGCGTAGCCGCCGCCCGGCAGCAGCGCGCACACCCGGTCGCCGACGCTCCAGCCCGCCACCTCGGCGCCGACCGCGTCGATCGTGCCGGACACCTCCAGCCCCGGCCACTCCGGCGCACCGGCGGGCGGCGGGTAGAAGCCGCGCCGCTGGCTGAGGTCGGCGCCGTTGAGCCCGGCCGCGGCGACCCGGATGCGCACCTCTCCCGGCGCGGGCGACGGGTCGGGCACCACGGCCTCCCGCAGCACCTCCGGACCGCCGGGCTCGCCGACGACCACCGCGCGCATCAGGCGCCGGTCCGCTCGGCGGCCCGCTCCGGCGCGGGGGAGCGGCGGCCCAGCACGTCGCGGATGCGCACCTTGCTGGAGTACTCGATCGAGCCGTACCGGAACAGCCGCACGGCCAGCCGCAGCACGATCGCGGCCAGCACGAACAGCTCCACGATGATGATGATCGCCTGCCACAGCGGCAGCGAGCCGAACGCGTTGAGCAGCAGCGCGGTGATGGGCGCGGTGTACGGGAAGAACGCGAGGATCTGCACGATCGGCGACTGCGGCGAGCTGATCGCGAAGCCGGAGGCATACAGCGGGATCACCACGGCGAAGATCACGACCGAGAACACCGGGGCCGCGTCCTTCGCCGTCGGCATGACCGCGCCGACCGCGACCAGCGTCCCGGTGAACAGGGCGAAGCCGCCGATCAGGATCAACGCGCCCACGATCATCTTCTGCGGATCGAACACGAGCCCGCTGAGATCGAGGTCAGGGATGTTCAACTGGTCGCGGAAGAACAGGTACCCGATCAGCACCGGCAGCGCGAACGCCGCGATCTGGATCAGTCCGATCAGGAACAGCGACACCACCTTGCCGATCAGCAGGTTGGTCGGGTTGATCGTGGTGAGGATCATCTCGGTGACGCGGTTCTCCTTCTCCTCCAGGGTGGAGTTGAGCATCTGGTTGCCGAGGAACACGATCACGACGAAGAACGCGGCCAGGAACACCAGCGCCGGGAGGATGGCCTCGAACCCCGGCGCGACGGCGCCGTCTTTGAAGGTCGTGGTCGAGGTCTTCACGTCGCCACGGAGCACGGCGACGTCGGTGGGGGAGTCGAGCCGCTGCTCCACGCTGGTGGCCAGGAGGCTCTCGGCGACGGCCGCGTACCGGCTGTTCTGGAACAGGCCCGCGTCGGCGCCCCAGATCCGGACCTGCTCGGTGGCTGGGTCGGCGGGGTAGTCGAAGTAGGCCGTCGTGCCGCCGATCTGCACCTCCTCGACGCCCTCCGCGCTGCTCTCGATCGCGCTTCCGCCGTACTGGCGGGCGAGGCCGGGATCGATCAGGCCGGAGGCGTCGGTGTAGAGGAACTCGAAGCGCGCGTTCTTCTGCTCGTCGGCGGTGGTGGAGGTGGAGACGTTCGACGCGACGATGAGCGCGCCGAGCCCGAAGACGAGCAGCGGCAGGATGAGCGTGATCGCCCAGAACCGCTTCTTCGTCACCGTGCGGCTGAACTCGAACGAGATGACGGTGGAGAGGTTGTGCCTGGCCATGTCAATCCTCCTGGCGGCTCTCGGCGCCGTAGACCTCGACGAAGATGTCGTCGAGCGACTTGCGGGTGGGGGCGAAGCGGGTGACACGGACCCCCGCGTCCACCAGCTCGCGGAGGATGGCGGCGGGGTCGGCGCCGGGAGCGGGCTCGAGCTCGGCGCGGCCGGCCGCGTCGGAGAGGACGCGGTAGGAGGCCGACGCCGGCAGGGCGCCGTCGTGGTCGACGTGCACGATCGTGCCGCCGAACTGCTCCTGCACCTCGGTGACCGTGCCGTAGGCGCGCGAGACGCCGTCCTTGAGGAGGATGACGCGGTCGCAGAGGCGCTCCACCTCCTCCATCTGGTGCGTCACCATCATGACCGTGGAGCCGGCGCGCTTCTGGTCGGCGATGATGTCCATCAGGAGGCGCCGGTTGACCGGGTCGAAGCCCTTGGTCGGCTCGTCGAGGATGAGCAGCTCCGGCTCGTTCATGATGGTCACGCCGAGCTGCACCTTCTGCTGCTGGCCGCCGGAGAGCTTGTCGAGGCGCACCTTCTCCTTGTCGCCGATGCCGACGCGCTCGAGGTAGGTGCGGGACCAGCGCCTGGCCTGCTCGGCGCCCAGCCCCTTCAGCCGGCCGAAGTAGACCATCACGTCGATGACGGACTCCTTCTTGTAGAGGCCGCGCTCCTCCGGCAGGTAGCCGAGCCGCTCCCCGGCCTCCGGGCTGAACGGGCGGCCGTCGATGTGGAGTACGCCGGCGGTCGGCTGGTAGATGCCGAGCAGGGCGCGGATCGTCGTCGTCTTGCCGGAGCCGTTGCTGCCGAGGAACCCGAACGTCTCGCCCCGGGCGATGTCGAAGGAGAGGTCCCGGATGACCGTGGTGCGGCCGAAGTCCATCCGGAAGCCGGCGATGTGGACGAGGGGATCGGTGGGGGCTGCTGCGCTCACCCGGCCAGCCTAGGGGGACGGGAGGGTGTTGACGCCATGACCTGCGGCGGCTACCATATTCAACGAATCGGTTGATAAAGCCGTTGGTTGGATATGAGAGCGAAGGAGCAGGATCATGACCGACGAGAGCACCACGCGCAGCACCAACGCGGTGACCATCACCGCGCCCGAGGGGCTGCCCTTCATCGACATCGCGCGCGAGTTCGACCACCCCGTGGAGCGCGTCTTCCGCGCCTACCGCGACCCGGAGCTGGTCAGCCGCTGGCTCGGCCCGCGCGGCTACGAGATGCGGATCGACGAGTACGACTTCACGACAGGAGGGCGCTACCGCTACATCCACCGCGACGGCGACCAGGAGTACGCGTTCAACGGCGTGTTCCATGTGGTCCGCGACAACGAGTTCGCGATCCAGACCTTCGAGTTCGAGGGCTACCCGGACGTGGTGAGCATCGAGTCCGTCACCTTCGAGGCGCTGCAAGGCGGCCGCACGCGCGTCACGGGCCACGCGGTCTACCCGAGCCTGGAGGCGCGCGACGGCATGGTGGCCTCCGGCATGGAGAAGGGCGTCACCGAAGGATACGAGCGCCTCGACGAGGTGCTGGCGGGGGAGTGAGGCTCAGGTGAAGAGCGCCCACTCCGCCCGGCGGAGCTCGGTCTCCTCACCGCGCACGCAGACGTACCAGGTTCCCTCGTCCCGGTGGCGGTACTCCGCGAGGAGAGTGGTGTAGTGCCACTCTCCTCGCTCGTGCGACCAGTGCACGAGCGAGATCAGCTGCCCCTGCCGCAGGTACGGGACGGCGCAGAAGTCGTCGTGGACGGTGGTGGTCATCGTCAGATCGGTGTTCATCCGGATCCCTTGCCTCTCCACTCGCGCGGCCCCCCGAGCAACCGGTGCCCGGAAGATAACGCCTGGTGGCACCGATTGGCTAGAGCCGATCGCGGCGCCGCCGGGCCGCGGGAAATCGGTTATTCCGTTCCGCGTTCCGCGGGTGCATCCTGATGCCGAGCAGGGAGGCCGCCATGGAGATCGCACTGGTCATCGTTCAGGCGTGCGTGGTCATCGGCGCGATCGTGCTGGGCGTCCGGACCGGGGGGATCGGCCTGGGCCTCTGGGGCGTCGTCGGCACCGCGATCCTCGTCTTCGTCTTCCGGCTGCCGCCGGGATCGCCGCCGATCGACGCCTTCTTCATCATCATCGCCGTGATCACCGCGTCGAGCGCCATGCAGGCGGCCGGCGGCATCGACTACCTCGTCTCGATCGCGTCGAAGATCATCCAGCGCAACCCGAGGCGCCTGACGTACGTCGCGCCGCTGGTCGCCTTCGTCTTCACCGTGCTCTCCGGCACCTCGAACATCTTCTTCGCGCTCATCCCCGTCATCTACGAGACGGCGTACCGCAACGGCCAGCGGCCGGAGCGCGCGCTGGCCTCCTCGACCGTTACCTCCGGCCTCGGCATCACGGCCAGCCCGGTGTCGGCGGCGATGGCGGCGTACCTGGTGCTGATGGAGTCGAAGGGCTTCGGCCTCCCGCAGGTGCTGCTCATCACCATCCCGTCCGCGATCATCGCCTGCCTGGTGACCTCGCTCGTCCAGCAGCGGATCGGCAAGGAGCTCGTCGACGACCCGGTGTTCCGCAAGCGGGTCGAGGCCGGCACGGTCGAGGTGCCGGCGGCACTGTCGGCGCGGTACGACCGGGCGACGGCCGCGGCGGCGGGCGGAGCGGCCGGCACGGCGACGGGGGCGCCGACGGAGGCGGCGGGGGCCACCGCTGTCGCCACCAAGCCGCCGCGCAGCCGCGGGCGACTCTCCAAAGAGGAGGCGTCCTCGATCGAGCACCCGGTGCCGCCCGGGGGAGCGACGGCGGCGTGGATCTTCGTCGCCGGGACGCTGATCGTGGTCGCGCTTGGCCTGTTCCCCGGCCTGCGGCCCGCCTTCCCCGACGAGGACGGCGCCCTCACGCCGCTCGCGATGGCGGTCGTCATCGAGATGGTGATGTTCACCGTCGCGCTGGTGATCATCCTGGTGCGCCGGGTCAAGCCGTCGGCCGTGGTCGAGCAGCCGCTGCTGCGCGCCGGATTCGTCGCCGCCGTCGCGCTCTTCGGCATCGCCTGGATGGCGGACACCTTCATCTCGGCCAACGAGGAGACCATCATCAAGCCGCTCGGGGAGCTCATCCAGGCCAACCCGCTGCTGCTCGCGGTGGCCTTGTTCATCGTCTGCGGCCTCACCACCAGCCAGTCCGCGACGACGAACACGCTCATCCCGATCGCGCTCGCCGCCGGGCTCGGACCGGGGGTCATCACCGCGATGTGGCCGTCGCTGATCGGCGTGTGGCTGTTCCCCGCGAACGGCTCGCAGATCGCCTCGGTGGAGACGGACCGGACCGGGTCGACCAGGTTGACCCAGGTGCCGGTGTGGCATTCGTTCACCATCCCGATGCTCGTCTCGTGGGTCGCCGTCGTCGCGTCCGGCCTGCTCATCCAACTCGTCGTCCCGCGCTGACCGCACGACCGACAGGGGGTCACTCATGACAGACACCGTGGCCGACACCGCCGCAGCGGCGGAGGCGATCATGCCCGACGTGCTCGAACGGCTGGACGCACTGGTGCGCATCCCGTCCGTCGCGTTCCCGGGATTCGACCCGGAGCCCGTGCACCGGATGGGGCAGGCCGTCGTCGACCTGTTCCGGGCCGCCGGTGCGGAGGACGCCCGGCTGCTGGACGTGCCGGGCGGCTATCCGTGCGTGTACGCCGACCTGCCCGGGCCGGAGGGAGCGCCGACCGTCCTGCTGTACGCCCACTACGACGTGCAGCCGGCGCCGGAGAGCCAGGGCTGGACGAGTGCGCCGTGGGAGCCGACGCGGAAGGCGGACGGCCGCATCTACGGCCGCGGCGCCGCCGACGACACGTCGGGGCTCGTCGCCAACTACGCCACGTTGAAACTGCTCGGACCCGACCGCCCGTGCCGCGTCATCCTGCTCTCGGAGGGGGAGGAGGAGACGATCTCGCACCTGGAGGCGTTCGTCGAGGCCCATCCCGAGCTGTTCCGCTGCGACGCGGCGGTCATCGCCGACATCGGCGGACAGGAGGTGGGGCGCCCGGGGCTCACGACGGCCCTCCGCGGCGACGTCGCGTGCACGGTCACGGTCAGGACCCTCGCGAACCCGGTGCACTCCGGCATGTTCGGCGGCGCGGCCCCCGACGCGCTGACCGCCATGATCCGCATCCTGGACACCCTGCACGACGCGAACGGCGACACGGTGATCCCCGGCGTCGACGCCGGACGTTGGGAGGGCGCCGACATGGACGAGCCCGTGTACCGGGAGGGCTCCTCCATCCTCCCCGGCGTCGACTACCTCGGCACGGGCTCGCTCGCCGACCGGATCTGGATGAAGCCATCGGTCACGGTGCTCGGCATGGACCTCCCGAGCACGGCGGAGGCGTCGAACGTCCTCCTGCCGTCGGTCACCGCGAAGCTGTCGATGCGGGTGGTCCCCGGCTCGGACGGCGACGCGCAGCTGGAGGCGCTGATGGCGCACCTGCGGGCCCAGCGGCCGTGGAACTGCGAGGTGGAGGTCGAGAAGGTGAAGGTCGGCCACGCCTTCCGCGTCGACGAGCAGCACCCGGCGATCCGTGCGGCGATGGACGCGATGCAGGAGGCGTACGGGGCGCCGGTCGAGTCGATCGGGAGCGGAGCCTCCATCCCGCTGGTGGCCTCCCTGCAGAAGGTCGCGCCCGGTGCGGCGATCGTGCTGTGGGGCGCGGAGGACACCAAGCAGTCCCGCATCCACGCCTCCGACGAGTCGGTGGACCCGGACGAGATCCGGCGGCTGATCGCCGCGCAGGTGCTGTTCGTCAAGCACCTGGCCCAGGCGGGCTGACCGGGGGCCGGTGCCCAGGGGGACCGCGTGCGGCCGGGTCACTCGGCGGCGTCCTGAACCTCGTCGTCCAGCTTCTCCTCGTCGACGGCGATGTCCTTGCGGGTGACCGAGGTGGCGTGCGTCAGCAGGCCGACGATCTCGTCCGCCTTCTCGGGCTCCACGACGACCACGATCCCGGCGCTGCCGGCGTGCAGGGTCTCGCTGATCGTCTTGAGCCCCTCGGCGGACGACTTCTTGGAGATGTGCCCCGCCAGCGCCCCGATGCCGGCGCCGGCCCCGCCGCCGGCCAGGAGCGCTCCGCCCAGCGCGACGGCGGGGAACAGCGCGACGACGAGCCCGCCCGCGAGACCGATCGCGAGGCCCTTGCGGCCGCCGTGGTGCTTCGCGCCGTCGTCCCGCTTCGGGATCGACACCTTCCCCTCCATGTCGCGCACGACAACGGCGGCGTCGAACGACGCGTGCCTGCCGGCGTCCTTGTAATGGGCGTGCAGCGCGTCGAAGTCGGCCACCGCCTCGTCTTCGCTCGCGTACTGCGCGGCGATCGCCGTGTATGGCTGATCGGCCATGTCCCGCTCCTCTCACCAGCCGGGACCGGTGCCCGGCGCTCCTCCTGCCGCCGGAATGGCGGCCTGTGCGCACGCTAACCGGTGGGGGGAGGGTGTGGCACCAGCGGGACGGCAGGGGAG